>JAZODX010000078.1:0-2752 GCA_045597265.1 Eubacteriales bacterium
CTATATCGTGAACTGCACGGTCGAGTAACGCAAAAGGATAAAACGAAGAGTCGGCACAATGTGCCGACTCTTTATTTTATCGTTCGAGTAATGGAATGGGCAGGGGATTCTCCGGAGCAAAATATGCTCAATTATACAAAATGCAAATTTTGTATAATTGAGGGAAGCGTTTTTGCGAAAAATGAATCGGAAGCGTTTTTTCCAATATCCGAAATGAGGCACAGCTTTGGGCAAACTACACCATTTTCTTTTTCTAATCCTGTGAGAAACGCCAAAGTTAGAAATTTTTCTGTATTTCTATTTCATCTTGGCACAGATTGTGATATAATATTTTCAGGTCTAATCCAGATAAGATTTTAGGAGGCTTTTTTCTGTTATGAGTATTAAAATGAGAGTTCTTTATTCCTCGAATAAAGGTAAGATGGAAACGATGGCACGCTTGATTGCCGAAAAGTTTGATCTTGCGATCAATGCGGTTGACGTAATCCCCCCTGCGTATTCCTGCGACAAGGAGCGGCTGGTGATTATGGGTATTTCGGTCGGCGATGAGCCTACCGATCAGCTTCGCTTGTTCTGCCGCGAGTTGACCAAAGCACGTACCCAGAACGTAGCGCTGTATGTAGACGGCAAGGCGTCCGGTATCCAGAAAATCAAGGACGCCCTGAAGGAAGCCGGAACCAACGTGATCGAGGATACTTTCCAGGTTACCGGTGGTCTCCCCTTCAAATTTGCCAAAAAGGTATCCGATCAGGAAAAGGAAGCGATTCTCGCATGGGCCGAGAAGGTCGTTGCGCAGATTCAGTAACGCAATTATACAAAATTAATATCTATTATACAAAATTCAACCTCCCTGCGTTTTTTTTGGCGGGAGGTTGAATTTTTTGAAATGTGACAGAAAAGAGAGACTATCGGAGGGTTTGGTGGCTTGCATTTTTCGCATTTACTCGCTTAATTCTGTGCAGAAGCTGGATGAGCCTATCCATAATCCAAAATAATGTGAAAAAAAGCACCTGCATCCCCGGGCGAATACCGACAAGAGACAGCAGAAATACCGCTGCAACCGCACGTCGGGACGTGGAGAAGATACGGGAATCCACGAGTTCGGCCAAAAAGAGAGAAAAAAACACGATACACCAGATTATCGGCATGGCTTCGAGCAAAGAGAATCCCCTTCCCTTTCTTATCGCTTTACGAATAGGTTCTGATCTGATCGATTTTCCAATCGCCTTCGCGGTTGGAAACCACGATATATTGCGTGCGGATGCTGTCGCTGTCAAGATCATTGCGGAAGGTACCGTTGTTGTGGCGAATCATATATTCCACGTTATATCCGCAAATGGTATATTCATTGCCGTCAACGTCCATTATCTGCTTTTCGGTTCTTGTCAGGACGATATTGTACAATTTCTGCATCGTAAATTCGTGATGCGGTTGGTTTTGCGTATAGTATTCCTTGCTGAAGCAGGCGTTATACGCTTCGGTATCTCCGTGAATAATGGCGTGAATATAGGATGCCAAAAAGGCAATATCTTCATCGTAGGTGTGATATTCGGCTTCGTCCAGCAAAATGGCTACAGAGCCGTTGCTGAATGTGATATCACGGTTATAATCCATATACACGGCGTCGGCAAAGATGTCTTCTTCAAAATTTGCCGGATGAAAAATATATTGGCCGCCGCTCGATGTCGGTTCGGCTTCGGTAAAGTGTTCGATCAAAGCAACTGCCGTATAGGAAAGAAGGAGCAGCAGGCAGGTGATTGTGAAAATGAGAACAATTCTGCGTTTGTTTTTTGCCGTTGCATCGACGGCGCTTATTTTTTCTTCCATTTTTCCTCCGATATTGTGATTGCAATTTCCGTTTTCCTATTTTATTATAGCATATCGCGCCGTCAATTGCAAGAAGCTATATAAACAGCGGACGAAGTTGTTTTCCGTTTTCTGCAGCGGCTAAGGCATCGGGCAGACACGAAAAATCCGCAACCAGCGAGTGTGGCTTCCCGGTGGGATCGTCTTGCCGAAGCGGGAGAAAATAAACCGATTTCCGCTTTAATAACGTCGAGATGTTCTCCAGATTTGCCGACATTGCGTCATTGGACGCAAGCGCAATCAGTAAAGGGCGATCACTGCGTAAATGTGCCTTTGCCGCCATACAAACGGCGGTATCGGTGATTCCGTGGGCTAATTTGGCCAGCGTATTGCCTGTACACGGTGCAATAATCAGACTCTCAAGCGGATTTTTGGGGCCGAGTGGCTCTGCATCGACGATCGTGTGGATTACCGATCTTCCGGCAAGGGTTTCCACGCGAAGGCGAAAATCGGAGGAGCGCCAGAAGCGCGTATCCGTCGTGTAGACGTTTTCGCTGAAGATCGGGAGAACTTCCCTTCCCGATGCGCAAAGTGCCGCAAACTGCGTCAGCGAGGCTGAGAGCGTACAATACGACCCGCAGAAGGCATAACCGATCATTGTATGTCTACCCCCTCTCTCTCCATCATTGAAATAACCGTATCTGCAATCGTGTTTCCTGCTGTCTCGGGCGCACATTTTCCCGGAAGAGAAAGCGCGCGGATGACGCGGATTCCGCAGTCAGCGGCCGCCTGCGGATCAATACCGCCGGGGGCCGAGGCGAGATCGATTATCAGCACGTCACGGCGTAGTGCGGTGAGTACGCTTCTGGTAAAAAGCCAATGCGGAGCCGTGTTAAAAATGACACGGCAATCTGATAGCGTGCTGAGCGATGACGCACCGTCAACC
>JAZODX010000079.1:0-12130 GCA_045597265.1 Eubacteriales bacterium
CGGCGGTCGGCATCCCCCCGCCCGTCTCCACCCGTGCGTCGTCACGGCGATAGTCATTCTGCAGCTTGAAGATAACGCCCTGTAAATTCTTTTCTCTGGTGCACAGCTGTTCTTCAAGATAACATTCGAGCCATAGCAATGCGCGCACGCAGATCGGCGCGTGTGCGGGATTTCGCTCGGGATCGGCATATTCCTGCCATGCCGCATGATCGATGCCCAGTGACAGACAAAGCCCCGGGAGTGTCGGTACCCTTATCCATTCGAGTCGACGGGCTTCCTCATCATTGGCATCCAGCACCGCATCTCCAAGCGGTACGAGCCGAATAATCGAGCCGAAATAGCGATCTACCGCCCGCTCAAATTGCGCGGCGGAATAGGTCTTGGCTACCCGGATAAATTTTCCTGCCATCTTCCCCCTCCTTTCTGTGTTTTTTCTCAGCGCCGTCTCTGTCGGCGGACGGCACCGAGAATCGCCACCTCATCCGCCTCCCGCGCAATCCGCAGCGCAAGCCTGCGCTCGCTACGCTCAGCACACCACGCCCGATATTCGGCACAACCGGCGTGACAGCCGATTTTACGCAAGGGACAATCGCCGCCGCTCCGTCGGCAGGGCGGGCGCGTCACGGCTCGTCCCTCCGAAAAGTGCGGCATACCGCAGGCCACACCGCACGAACCCAGTCAAGCCAGTATTCGCAATCGTTTGCACAGCTCAGCGCGCGTCTGCATTGCCGACAGGGACTCGGCGGCAGTTCTCCTCTTTGCAGATATTTCTCAACATTGATCTTTCTTCTTTTTCGACGCATTTCTCTTCTCCTTTCGTGATTTTTAATCACCGCAAGCAATTAAATTATGCCGACGCAGAAAAACCAAGCATTTCTCCGTGTCGGTATATTGGCATCTCAGAAAAAGAATCCACCACAGGGTAGCTCCCCCCTCGATTTCATTCTTCTCCCGAGAAATCGCCGCAGTGACCAAAATCCACTCTGTTTCTTTGTTGATTTTAAATCACGAGCATAGGATATCACAAGTTTTCGTGATTGTCAATACTTTTTTTGAGAAAATCTCGGATAATTGTTGACTTTCGCTCACGCTTGTGTTATACTTACCTCATCTTAAACAAAAAAAGGACGGTCTTCTGTTATGGGAATTGGCAAACGCATTAAAGCACGCCGTGAAAGCTTGGGGATGACGCAGGATGAGCTGGCGCTGAAAATGGGCTACACCTCCCGTTCTACCATTGCAAAAATCGAATCCGGGAAAAACGATATTCCGCAGGCGAAAATTGCTGCATTTGCCGATGCCCTCAGCACGACAACCTCCTATCTGATGGATACCGGAAACGATGTTTTTGCCCTGGCACAAAACATCATGCCTCTGCCGAAAATGAAGAAAATCCCTCTGCTTGGCACGATTGCCTGCGGCCAACCCATTTACGCAGAAGAAAATATTGAGGATTATCTTGCCGTTCCCGACGATCTGCGCGCCGATTTCTGTCTGCGCTGCAAAGGTGACAGCATGACCGGAGCCCGCATTTATGACGGCGACATCGTCTATATCCGTGCACAGGAAAGCGTGGATAACGGACAGATTGCCGCCGTGCTGATCGGAGACGAGGCCACCCTCAAGCGTGTATACGTTGCGCCGAACACGGTCACCCTCGCAGCTGCCAACGATGCTTATCCTCCGTTGATCTACGTTGGTGAGGACATCAGCCGTATCCGCATCCTCGGCCTTGCCATCGCCTTCCTCAGCCGCGTCCGCTGAACGCACGGGCTTGCGCGCAATTTCCGCTCCCTCGACGAAATACGCAAAGCATACCATTTCTGTCACACGAAAGAAAAGCACCGACCTTTCATAAGCCTCCCTCCGGTGAGGGAGCCTTTAGGCTTGGCAATAAAAGTATGATATAAAATATACATCCCATCGATTCTCCAAAAACTTACAGGAAAGGAAGTCATCGCGTTGCAGAAAACGCAAAACAGATCTCTGCCCCGGCGGATAATTCTCTTCAGCCTTCCGCTGGTTTTCTCCAATGTCCTGCAGATTCTCTTTCATATGGCGGATATCGCCGTGGTCGGGCGCTTCTCCGGTCCGCTCTCTCTAGCTGCGGTCGGCTCTACCGCGACTGCCATTACCCTTATCACAGGCTTTCTCATCGGTGTCGGCGGCGGTGTGAATGCGCTGGTTGCGCGCCATTTCGGTGCCAAAAACGTCACCGAGCTGCGCAGGACGGTGCATTCGGCTTCGCTGATCTGCCTGCTCGTCGGTATCGTGATTCTGCTCGTCAGTTTTTTCGGTGCACGCCCTCTTCTGATTCTGCTCAACACTAAGGAAGAGCTGCTTGACCAGGCTGCACTGTATATCAAAATATACGCCTTCGGTATGCCCGCTCTGGCACTTTTCAACTTCGGCAACGCCGTATTCAGCGCCATCGGCAACACGAAAAAGCCCCTTCACTATCTGCTCTCCGCAGGCGTACTGAACGTCCTGCTCAACCTCTTTTTCGTTATCGTCTGTCATCTCGATGTCGCCGGCGTGGCACTCGCCAGCATCATCTCGCAATACCTCTCGGCAATTCTGATCACGGCCGCGCTCTTCCGCAGTCGGGAGATCTACGGCTTGCGACCCTCCGAGCTTCGCCTACACCCCAAAAACAGCCGCGAAATTCTCGCGCTCGGCCTCCCGTCCGGAGCACAAAACGCTATTTTCCACACTGCCAATCTCTTTATTCAGGCCGGTGTCAACTCCTTCGACACCGTGATGGTGGCGGGCAACTCGGCCGCCGCCAACGCCGACGGTCTGGTTTACGACGTGATGGCCGCCTTCTACACCGCCTGCAGCAGCTTCATTGGGCAAAGCTACGGCGAGGGAAACCGACGCCGCATCCGCCAGACCTATCTGCTCTGCCTGGCCTTTTCCTTTGGCATCGCCGCCCTGATGGGCATCACACTTGTGGTCTTCGGCCCGCAGTTCCTCTCCTTCTTTACCGACGATCCCGCCGTTGTTGAAGCCGGCATGAAGCGCCTGGCCATCATGGGGCTCTCCTACGCCGTCTCCGCCTTTATGGATAACGCCATCGCAGGTGCAAGAGGCCTTGGGAAAAGCCTCATCCCCACCGTTATCGTCATCTCGGGCTCCTGCATCTTCCGCATCATCTGGATTTACACCGTCTTTGCCTATTTCGGCACCATTCCCTCGCTCTATCTGCTCTACGTCTTTTCATGGATCATCACGGCAATTTTCGAAAACATCTACTTCATCCGCGTCTACCGACGGCTCGAGTGTTAGGGAAACGCAAAAAAGAGGATTCACGCATTTCTGCGTAAATCCTCTTTTTCTATTTTTGGTTTATCCCCGTGCTTCGCCAATCAGCGCGTCGATTTCCGCCTGCTGTGCAGCACGCATCTGCATAGCTGCCGCCGTATATTTGTTCCCGTATCGGCTCAGCATCTCCTCGGTATTGTAGAGTTGCTCAAGCTCCGAGGGCGATATTTCCCCGAGGCGAACCACGATTTCCTCCTCTCCTGCCCAATCGCGGAAGAGCGCGAAATATACCTCGCGCACAACTGCATCCTCCCCCGATTCCGCCGAGGACGACGGAGAGAGCGAATACACGAAACGATAGAGATCAACCGCCTCGCTCAATCCGGCAGTCCCCGTATTCATCCGCACGAGCACGGTGATCTCGGATGAATATTGGCGATATCCGCGCGCCGCCGCATCCTCCGCCCGAATGCTGACGGCATACGCCTGCGCCGCCAAGGAAACACCGTCGCGCACGGAAAGATACGCCTCCATGCAAAGCGATCCGTTTCTTCCGCTCGAATAAATTTTATACTGATGTAAAGTCCCCTCCGCATCCCGGAAGGAGAGCCCGTAGGTCGTCAGATCGCCGTAAAAGACAACACCGATGGCAAGCGGCTTTTCGGGGCTAAGGTCGGCCTGCTTGTACAGTACCTCCCCGGGCTGAAGCCCATCCTCGGTCAAATCCATACGCATGAACCGCAGATCGCTCAGCGTCTCGTATGCACGGAAGAACAGGAACTGTGTATATACCGATTCCTCTGCTGCGTACAGGTGACAGTCGGTCTTTTCCAGCGCGTCGGACGAAATGCGCGAAAGGGTAATCGGGACGCGTGCGCGCTCCGTGCGTGCCTGAATCAGATCAATCCAGCCGAGTTCCGATTCCAGCCTGCCCCAGATAAACCCTTCGTCATCCACAACCTCTTCCTCAACGGTATATACACCAACCTCAAGCAAAGCGCCGCTGTCAGCGTAATCATAGCCCGGACCGGTGAAAAGGTTGAGATCGGGACGGGTGATCCGAATAGTATACGGCACCGCCGAGCCAACGGTGGCCGTTTCATCCCCTTCGCGTGTCGGTACAGGAAGATTCGTGTCGGGGACATCACGGGTAAAGCTGTTCTCGTAAATGTCGAGAAAACCCGAGATAAAGTTAGCCTGGCTCTGCGCCTCGGGCGTACCCGAGGTTACCTGCCAACCGAATTTTTTATACAGCACGTAATTGTAATGAGAGATGGGCGCAAGCTTTTTCTCCTCCTGAATCAACGCCAGCCCCTCTGCATACAGCCGCTTCATCGTATCGAAGGCCTTGTGTGGATCCTTGAACACCGCGCGGCCGTATTTGTCCGCACCGATCGCGAAATCCTCGCTGATTCCCTCATACTTTTCCCGGTTTACCTGTCCGATGATATTCTCCTCTCCCGGAACGTAGGCCCGTACCCAGGGATTTCTGACCGTGATCGGATTGGTCAAAAAGCAAAGCGCCGCAACGATGCATACGAGAGCCGCCGTCCCAATTGCCCATACGGCAGGCTTGCGATAGCCTAAAACCGATTTGATCCGCGTTCGCACGTCCACCTCACCAAAGGCAAGCGGACAGGCGGAAAAGACCGACCGCTTCACACTGGCATCCAGAAGTGCCTGCGAATAATCCGCACGCGCCCCCTCGTCCATATCCCGCACAGCCTTCTCGTCACACGCAAGCTCAATATCACGGCAGAGCAGAATATACCCAAGCCAGACGAAAGGATTGAACCAATGTAGGCTGAGCACGAGAAATCCGAGCGTCTTCCACCAATGGTCGAGCCGACGAAGATGCGCCTGCTCGTGTGCAATCACGTGCACCGCACACGCCTCGTTCATATCGCTCGGCAAACAAATTCTCGGACGGAAAACGCCGAACAAAAAGGGAGAAGCAATGCCACGGCAAATCCAAATATTTCCCCGCACCTCCCTGTCCGACCGAATACGGCGATACACGCGAAAATAACCGACCGCCATATACGCAAGCATCGCCGCTATCCCAACAAGCCAGACTGCGGAGGCAATGAGGAGAAGGCAATGCTCTCTCTCCGCCCTGATCGCAGGAGCATCAATCCGATAAGCGGTAAACACGAGGTTTTCATCGATTTCCCATTCTCCCTCCGGCACGTAATCCTCCGGTACACTGAGAAAGGAAAGCTCCTCCTCTGCAGGCGAAACGCGCTCCGCAATCCAATCGGTTTTCGGCAGCAGGCTGAGGCTGCTCTCCGGCGTGACCGGAATTACCAGACGAACGGCTACCATAGCCCAAAGCAGAAGACAAATCCATTTTGGCGCCCGCCGCAAAAGCAGACGCAGAAGAAGAACCACGGCCAAAAGAATGCTCGCCGTAATACTCATATTGACAACCGTCAAAAAAAGCTCCGTCATTTTTCCTCTCCCCTCCGCGCACGGTCAATCAAAGCCTGAAGCTCGTCCAGATCTCCCGCCGAGAGCTTCTGCCGATGGGTAAAGGCGGCAAAAAAGGCAGGCAGGGAACCCTCAAACTTCTCCTCAACCAGCTCGTCAATCTCGGCCGCCTGCACCTCACCCTTCGAGACCAGCGAGGTTACGATCATATTCTCGTTCTTCAGCACCCCGCGCTCGGACAAACGCTTGATCACCGTGTACGTGGTGCTCGGCTTCCATCCCAGCACGTCGGCACAAAGCCTCGCCAGCTCGGGACTGCGAATCGGCTCATGCTCCCACAGAATCAGACAGAATTTATATTCCTTCTCAAAGATCTTCGGCGTTTCCATCTCCTGACCTCCATTCTAATGCGTTAGATTGCATTTATATTCTAACACGTTAGACTGGAATTGTCAACCCCTGTGCAAAAAGATACAAAGCGTTCATATTTTCCAACGCAGACACGATACGGAAAAGGGAGTGTTGCACGCATTGCGCGACACTCCCTTCATTTTTACCGGATCTTAACGTAGATTTTGTTGCTGTACTCCCAAAGAACAAGATGCTCTTCGGCAATCGTTTCGTCAATCAAATACGCCACCTTCCACCGATTCTGACCGAGATACTCCCGATAGACGCTCTCACTGCTATCCGCATACAGCTCCGGTCTTCGCGCAATGACAACGCTGTCCGACGATATGATCTCAATCACCCCCTCATTCACCGTATAGCCGTTCAGCATAAACCCATTGACACAGGCCTTCAGCATACGTTCTCGATCTTCTTCTGCAATCCCGTCCATGGTGACGTCGGTCATCGTCAACGTGATCACGTACAGCCGCTTAGCCGAGAGAATACTCTCACCGAACTGCGTGGACACGTGTTTTCCCTCCGGAGTAAAGGCATGGATTATCTCCGTCCGCTGATATGGCACCAGATTCCCCGCATCGTCGGTGAATCTTTTCACGAAATCGCCGCGCAAAAAGCAATTCGGGTTCAATCCGTTAATATGATCATACACCTCGACGTCGTTCACCGTCGCCGTGTAGTAATCGGAAGCACCGCGAACCGATTCACCGATTTCAAGCAGATCTGACGCATAAACGGGATCTCTTTCCACAATCTCCGGCGTCGTCGGATCGTATGAGCCGTCATTGAGCTCGTTGATAATCGGAAGCGCAAGCAGCGGATCGGCGGTTTCCTCAAGCGTTAGAGTAGACGCCATGGCGAGAAGCTCCTCATCTCGGATTCCGTAGCTAACCCAAAGCTTCAGAACAAGCTCTTCCTCCTCAAATACGATATATGCAGTACGGTTATAAAAAGCCGCTTCGCTGTTTCCCGAAACCACATACATTGCTTTTCCGCCGGCATCAAGCCGTTTGACATTGACAGCACCGCCAAAAAGCTCGTCGAGCGCACTGCGGCGCAGATCAACCCCGTTGACGGTCATACTGCGGGAGGTATCTTCGCTGTAATATTTGCCGTTCGTGTTTTCTATTTCCCGCATATCCGCAGGCAGGTCGGGAATGTTGAGGCGAACACTGATCTCCCCCTCTCCGGCGTTCCAGCTGCGGAGCGGCTTGTCCGCTTTCTCCGTTTCGGGCAGACTCGCGTGAATATGCGTCCGAGCCTCTCCTTGTTCCACACGAAAATCAATCCAGTGCACCGCCGCATACACGCTGACAGTGAGCACGTACAGAATGGCTGCAAAAACTAAAATCTTTATCGCACTCCGGGAAATTCTGCGTCCCTCTCGGGGTGCCTCCTCGCGCTGAAGTGCGTGCAGCACAGCCTCCTTGCGTTCAAGGTAGGATTGAGAAAAATTGTGTTTATCCTGCATGATGTGTCTCCTTTCCCGAAATCATCTGTTCCGTCCGCAAAAGCTTGCGGGCGCGTTCACATCGCTTTCGCACCAGGGCCTGACTGATCTTCAGCACGGCCGCCGTTTCCCTGATGCTCAATCCATCAATAAACAGACATTGCATGACCGATGCGTATTTGGGCGGAAGCTCCGCAAGCAAGGACAACGATAAATTCTCCGTCGCTTCTTCTGATACGATCGTATTTTCGATCGTTTCGTCAAGCGCCAGGCAGTTCTCGCGCTGCTTCTTCTGCCTGCGGTATAAATCCAGCGCAGCGCTTTTCAGCGTTTTGAATACGTAACCGCGCACTGCGTTTGATTCGAAATCAGCGATTTTCCCGCGATTACGGATCAAGCGCAGGAATGCTTCATGTACCGCATCCTCCGCGAGAAATTCATCCTGCAAAATCCTGTACGCCGCAAAATACATCGGCTGCTCATACAAGCGATATAACGCCTCGATGATATTCTCCTTTGTGTATGCCATACCGTAACTCCTTTCCCTGTTTTTGTCCGGACAATAACCATAACGATTAAAAAAAGGATTTGTGACAAAACCGCAAATATTTTTCCTTCCTGCTCCGCCAGCCGATTTGACAAAGCAAAATGGAAGAGAGAGTCGCGTCGATCGGCGCGACATCCCCTCACGTTTGCTTTTAGGGGATGCATCCGCGTTGCCCTATCAATCGATCCGTGCCCCGTACGTCCGAAGTATATCCTTGTCCTCCTCGCTAACTTCGGCTCCGCCAAAAAGGAAAAGACACCCACAGGTGTCTCTTCCTTTTTGGCTACGTTATACAGAAAAGATGCACCGTTCCCTTTAGGACAATCTTACTCTCCTCGTTTTTTAAGCCACTCATCCGCAAGCGATTTTGCTTCTTTCACTGCTTTCACAAATCTCGGATCATCCCTAACAGTTTCGAATCCGCCTACTAAACCGGAATCTTCAGTCAATGTGTAATACAGAAACGGAGCATTTTGCATATAGTATGAGGATGCCTCAAAATCCACCGTATAACTGTCATGCAACCCGGAAACAGAATATTTCTTCACAGCGATATCTCCGAAATAGCCCGGTGCACCCAAGGATAGGGGGACACCGTCCGGAAGTTCAAAGTGTTTTTTGTATGCGCGCATGGCTTCCTCAAACAGTTCAAAACCTTCCTCGATGTGCCCCATACCGAAAAGCGCCGCCGCATTTTTCATAGTGATATAAGCATACTTACAGAGCCATCCGTCAGGAATGTCACCTTTTTCTCCAAAGGTTTGTATCAATTTTCTTAAGTACCCGTAATGCCCGACAGCTTCTTCGGGAGTCCCCGTGGGTTCAACTGTTTTAGATACGGCATGAAGCATCAGACTAAGATTATTTTTATACCTCTGCTGCCTCATTTCTTCATATTTTCCCTTGTTCAGTAATCTCTCTTCAAGTACCTCGCCACGGATATAACCGTGCAGTTTGGGATTCATATTAAGCCAGCGTTCAGCCTCATCGTCCTGCGCCCATCTGCTCATTGCAACAACTGCATTAAACCGAATATTACTGTCCGTGCAGTTCTCAATAATTCTTGTACAGGCTTCGCGCATCAAAGAAAAGTATTTTGGCGTGTTTGCAAAGCCCCAATCCGACAAAACCTCAATAAGAGTATCGGCAATTTCATATTTTTCAGAATATTTACGATAATATTCCAAGGCTAACTTCAATTTCCCTGTGCTGTCAAGTCTCCAAAATCTCTCGTAAAAGTTTTTGATATCCTCTCTTACTCCGATCTCGTCATTTCCCAACAGTTCATCGATGGAAACACCAAGTGCATGGGAAATTCCGGGGAGAAGTGTGATATCAGGATAGCCAACTTCCCTTTCCCAGCCCGAAACAGCCTGTGCAGAAATACCGATCTGATTGGCAAGCTGTTCCTGTGTCATATTTTTCTGTTTTCTGTAATAGCATATTTTTTCACCTATGAGAAGTTTCATATTGCATTTCTCCGTTATGATTAAGTATCGCTGGCCATCGATCTATACTTATTATACAATATATTAAGAATACAATCAATAACGGTGTGCTGTATAATAACTAAAGTATTCCTTTAATTATCAAATCAATTCTTTATAAGCGTAAAAGAATAGTTTGCAAAGTGGCTTGCCGAACAGGCTATCCAATTTTTTGCAGACACGGGTTCATTTCACTTAAAAGAGTCAAATAGTGAGATTCCATCTTTCTTTGGCACTCAAAAAACTTTTTTTGAAAAGCGAGGAAATGGGTGAGAAAACAAAGAAAGGATCTCGGAATTCAAAGCATAATGGAAATAAGTGTGTACCAAAACGTGTACCATAAATCAAAAACACCCGAAAACATCAATGTTTATCGGGTGTTTTTTGGTGGAGCTGAGGGGGGAAGTAAGTTTATTTTTCGGTATCGCCAAAATGCATTTTGGTGCCCTCGGGTGGATCTCCTCTGCTTATTGTTCACTTTCTGCAGCGCGACGCCCTAAAAACAGTCCACCGGACTGTTCTTGCGCCCCTACGGGATGCACCGGGCTTTCGATTCCCCTTAGAATTCGGCTCCGGCAAAAAAAGACACCCACAGGCAATGTCATTCAGATAAGGTTGTGTAAGTTTAGATAAGGGTGAACTTTAGATTCGCCCTTTTTTCTGCAGCTGTTTAGATATGTATAAAACTGCTACATACACCGAGCTGTCCGCTGAGGCGTAGTGACGCCGGGAAGATGCAACCGAAGTTCTTTGAAAGGTTCATCGTCCGAGTAAAAATATTCTTAAAAACAGGCGTTTTAAGGCATTTAAGGGCAAAAACAAGTGCTTATATCCGAAATGCTTTATAGAAATATAAAAGTTTTTATGTATAAGAATTTTTATATGTTATGCTGTGAATATATAGTATAAATTGCTAATTCAAGCGAAACTATAATTTATATACACGAATGCTGCCTTGCGGAAATATAATTTGCTTGGTATAATATATTCAACGGTACCGGAATATAAGTTTTGAAGGAGAATTGTATGTCAATAGGTTCTACGATTAAACAATTGCGCCGTGAAAACGATATGACGCAGGAACAGCTTGCAGACCTTCTCGGCCTCACATCGGCTGCTGTATCAGGTTGGGAATGTGACAGAAATGCACCTGATATCAGCCAGATTCCTCTTTTGTCTCATATTTTCGGTGTGTCCGCGGACACTCTGCTCGGAATCGATCTCTCCGCACAGGAAAAAAAAATAGATGAAATTATCGTTCAGGCTGCGAAACGGTCTGCAAAAGAAGCTGTCGAAGTATATAGGCTTGGACTTGCGGAATTTCCGGCATCTTACAAACTGATGCTGAGGCTGGCAGATGCACTTGATTACAGAGATGAACCCGATACTTATGATGTTCGGCTTAAAGAAAGTATTGCGCTATATGAAAAAGTTCGCGAAGGTACAAAAGACGCATATCTGAAAAATTATGCCGACGGCAGATTGTGCGGTATCTATATCCGTCAGGGGAAACGGACTGAAGCGCTGAAAATTGCCGAAAGTGTGCCAAAGTTCATGTATTCCCATGACGAACTTGAAAAGATGGTCGCTCAGGGAATAGAGCGAATCTATAATATGCATCACAGCATCCAATGTAATTTTGCTTCACTCTGCGATGACATTTACTTTTTCTCTATGCAACAGGTTGACGGAAAGATGTATTTTTCACATGAGCAGGCGATTGCAATGCTTGAGAAGATTCCGAAACTGTACGAAATATTTTATGAAAATGGAGATTTCTTTGATCAGGGATGGATCATTGCATGGTCATACGCACGGATGGCTGAACATTTCGCGGAGATGGGCAATGCTGAGAGCACACTCCGATGTGCCAATGTCGCAGTGCACTATGCGAAAAAAACAGACGAATATGCGATCGGGCTGGAAAACGGTTCATATGGAATATCTGATGTGTGGGATTATCCGCAACTTCCAAAAGATAAAAGACACACATCCATTCTGGCATCGCCCGAATATGATTACCCAACCACCACATTTTGGTTTTCTTTTGACGAAGAAACGCACACTGACCGCGTAAAGAAAGATTTTTCTCATGAGAGATTTGACTTTGTAAGAGATGAACTGACAAAGCTGATTAAGCAAATAAAATCGCCCGCATTACCAGATTCTCACTGTTGATGCGGGCAATTATTTTTATGATACAGCTTTTTAATACACACCCAATTGAATCTATTAGGGGGGAATGCGGTATTGGGCTTATCTATACTTGTACCGCGTTATCTAAATGACATTGACCCACAGGTGTCTCTTCCTTTTTGGTGGAGCCGAGGGGGGAAGCTTATTTTTTCGGTATCGCCAAAATGCATTTTGGCGCCCTCGGGCGGATATCCTCTGCTTATCGTTCACTTCCTGCAACGCGACGCTGCCCCCGAGATGACCCCATTTTTGCCATGGATGGCAAAATGTCCGCTTCAGCGGACATGGGGACAGCTCGCGGAGGTAACTCTGTTACCTCCTGCTACGGGATGCGCCGGGCTTTCGATT
>JAZODX010000080.1:0-5904 GCA_045597265.1 Eubacteriales bacterium
GTATTCGTGGCGGGGATTGTAGAAAATCTCATCGGCGGTGCCCTGTTCGCAGATGGAGCCTGCATACATAACCACCACTTCGTCGCACATCTGTGCAACAACGCCAAGGTCATGGGTGATCATGATGATGGCCATGCCCAGCTGCTTCTGCAGATCCTTCATCAGATCCAGAATCTGGGCCTGGATGGTTACGTCCAGGGCGGTGGTGGGTTCATCGGCGATCAGGATATCGGGTTCGCAGGCCAGGGCCATGGCGATCATAACGCGCTGGCGCATACCGCCGGAAAGCTCGAAGGGATACTGCTTCATGCGCTTTTCGGGCTCGTTGACGTTGACCAGGCGGAGCATCTCCACGGCACGTTCACGGGCCTGCTGCTTATTGCGGTCGGTGTGAAGCAGGATGGCTTCCATCAGCTGGTGGCCGATGGTGTAGGTGGGGTTCAGGGAGGTCATGGGGTCCTGGAAAATGATGGACACCTTGTTGCCGCGCACGGTGCGCATGACCTTTTCGCCGGAATTGACCAGCTCCTGACCGTCCAGCAGCACGCTGCCGGAGACGATCTTGCCGGTGGGGGCGAGAATCTGCATGATGGAATAGGCGGTTACGGATTTGCCGGAACCGGATTCGCCCACGATGCCGAGGACCTTGCCGTGGTCCAGGGTGAAGGAAACGCCGTCAACGGCCTTTACTTCGCCGGCATCGGTGAAAAAGGAAGTATGCAGATCTTTTACTTCAAGCAGTGCCATAAATGCATTTCCTCCTTTATCAGGCGTTGAGTTTGGGGTCGAATGCGTCGCGCAAACCGTCACCCAGCAGATTAAGCGAGAGAACGATGAGCGAAATTACGACGGCGGGAATAATCAGTCGATGGGGGTAGGAGTTGATACCGTTGAGCGCGTCGGACGCAAGAGAGCCGAGCGAAGGCATCGGTGCGTTTACACCCAGGCCAAGGAAGGAGAGATAACTCTCGGTGAAAATTGCGCTGGGGATCTGCAGTGCCGTGGAAATGATTACCACGCTGATGCAGTTGGGCATCAGGTGCTTGGCAATAATCCACTTACCACGCGCGCCTGCGGCCTGCGAGGCGAGAACGTATTCCTGCTCGCGCAGAGAGAGAATCTGACCGCGGATCAAACGCGACATGGAAACCCAATACAGCACGCCGAATACGATAAAGAGGCTGATGATATTTGCGCCGATCTTCTCGAGTACGGTACCCTGAATAATCTGATCCAGCTTGGTCTGCTTGAGCGCCGAGGCCAGCAGAATAATGAGCAGCATATCGGGCAGCGAATAGATGATATCGACGATACGCATGATAATCAGGTCAACCTTACCGCCGCAGTAGCCCGAGATCGAGCCGACCGTCATACCGATGATCAGCACGATGATACTGGCAAAGAAGCCGACGGCAAGCGAGATGCGCGCACCGTAAACGATACGGATGAAATAGTCACGCCCCTGGGAGTCGGTACCGAACACGTGCGGGAAAATCTTCTCTCCCGCCGCTATCCGCGCCTGCTCGGTCTCACCGTAGGTAAAGGGCGCAAGATTATTATAGGTAGAATCAACGGGACGGCCAAGCTGAACACCCAGCATCTGGTCGTAGGAATAGGGCCAGAAGAAGGGGATGATGATGCAGCTGAGGGTGATGATGAACACGATGATCAGGCTGATCAGCGCCACCTTATTTTTAACGAAACGCTTGACACCGTCACGGAAGAAGGTGGAGGAGGGACGCGTCTGCACCACATATTCCTTTTCCTCTGCCGTTGCGGGAATAAACGCTTCCAGATCGGGATGCATACTAAACAAATTCTTTTTCATTCTCTTGATCCTTTCTTCACCGTACACATCTCATTATTCCAGCGTGATGCGCGGATCAATGACCTTGTAGAGGATATCGCTGATCAGGTTCATGATGACGATCAAAATTGCCAGAACGATGGTCGTTCCCATGATCAGCGTGTAGTCACGGTTGATAATGCTGCTGACGAAGGAGCGGCCGATGCCGGGGACGGCAAAGATCTGCTCAACCACGAGCGATCCGGTCACGATATAGGCCAGCATAGGACCAAAATAAGTAATGACGGGGATGAGCGCATTCTTGAGGGCATGGCTGAAAATAATCTTCACTGCCGAAACACCCTTTGCTTTTGCCGTACGGATATAGTCCTGGCCGAGCACGTCGAGCATCGACGAGCGGGTCAGACGGGTAATGTTTGCCATCGGCGAGAGGGAGAGGGTAATGATCGGCAGAACGAGTCCGCCCGCCTCCGCACCGTTTGCCGGGAAGAAGGTAAACTGCACCGTAAACAAGAGCAGCATGAACGTACCCATAATAAAGGATGGCATCGAAACGAAGGCCGTCGTCATAACCATGATTACGCGGTCGATAAACCTGTTGCGGCGAAGTGCGGCAACAGAGCCGAGCACCGTTCCGCAGACGAGTGCGATCGCAGCAGCGGCAAGACCGAGCTTCGCGGAGGTTCTCATGCCGTCCACGATGATATCCAGCACCTCGCGGCCGCGCTGCTTGATGGAGGGACCGAAGTCAAACTTGGTCACAATATCTTTAAGATAGGTAATATACTGCTGGAAGAGAGGCTTATCGAGACCGTACTTTGCCTCAAGTGCAGCCTGCGCCGTCTCGGAGATTGCCTTTTCCGCAAGGAAAGGACCGCCCGGCACTGCGTGCATGACGAAGAAGGTGATCGTGATAACGATCCACACCGTCAGCAATGCCAGGCCGACTCTTTTGAGTATATACCCTAACGTTTTCGTATTCATATACACACCTGCAGCTTTCTTCGGGGCACGGTATCCCTATGACGTCATACCCCTGTTATATCTATAACAGTATACTACATTTATTCACTTTTTGCAAGAGTTTTTTTGATTTTATTCACGCTTCGTCCGCAAAACGGAAAACAATCGTCAAATTTTCCTTTTTATCCGCCCCCAAACCGCCCCGCTCAGACGCAGTGAACAATATGAAAACGAAATATTCCCACAAATTTATTGCAAAATGCAATCTCCTCCGTGAATGCTTCTTCCCTCCTTTGCGCAGATAATCGGACTCCCGCAGCGTCGGCGTGATATTTAATTTCTCCCATACGCACAAAGTTCTTGCTATTCTCCGGTTTTTGTGATATGATGAATACATTCCATCAGGAGGAATTAAATATGAACGTAAAAGGCTTCAAGGTTAATTTTTTAGGAGACAGCATTACCGAAGGCGTCGGCGTTTCGGATATTGCAAGCTGTCGTTACGATAATCGCATTGCCAAAATGCTCGGGCTCGCCCAAGTGAACAATTACGGTGTCAGCGGCACCCGTTTGGCGCACCAGGCTTACCCCAGCGCCAAACCAAGGTTCGACCTCTGCTTCTGTGGCCGCGCATACGATATGGACGTAACTGCCGATATGGTTGTGGTTTACGGCGGCGTAAACGACTATATTCACGGGGATGCGGATTTTGGCGAAATCGGCGACACAACGCACCGCACCTTCTGCGGCGCCGTGTACTATTTGATGAAGTACCTCCGCGAAACCTATGCGGATAAGCCGATTATCTTTATGACCCCCGCCCGCTGCCTCTTGCGGCATGAAGTAGACGATCTGATCCCTTCGGTACATGCCGCCAAGCGTGTACAGGGCAAGCCGCTGATCGATTACGTCGACGTCATCCTCGCCACCGCGGGACAATTTGACGTGAAAGTGCTCGACCTTTATCGCGGTCTGGGCGTAGATCCCCACATTCCCGAGCACTTCGAAGCCTACACCGTCGACGGTCTGCATTTCAACGACGAAGGGCACCGCCTGCTTGCACAAAGGCTCGGAGAGTTCATCGAATCGATATAAATTCGCACAGTGTTTGAATTCTAATTTGTATAAAAAATCCGCCCGATGAAATTCGGGCGGATTTTTGTTTGCGTGTCAGCGCCGACCGTTATGCATTGACGAATTTCACCGCAGTGCCGTATGCGATGACCTCTGCCGCGCCCTGCATAATGGCGGAGGAGGCATAGCGAATATTGACGATCGCATCTGCGCCGAGTGCTTCTGCCTCTGCAACCATGCGCTTGGTGGCGATTGCGCGCGCCTCATTCATCATCTCGTTGTAGGAGCCAAGCTCGCCGCCGACCAAGGTCTTGAAGCTTTGTGCAATATCCTTGCCGATGTGCTTGGATTGAATGGTGCTTCCCTTGACAAGCCCCAGCATTTCCAGTTCCTTGCCGCTAATGTAATCAGTATTGACTAATATCATCTTCTTCACCTTTCTTTATTTCATTTATTCTTTGTATACAAACATAGATCATGACACCCGAGAAGGCAAGCGGAATCACGGCCAAGGCGTATCGCCAAAATCCGCCGAGCAGGGAGATCAAGAACCCGAAGTATACAATATAGTATAGGATCATGATGACCGTAACGATAATGGGAGCCAGCATTTTCTTTTTCTGTGTGCGCAAAATCATCCCTCCGTCCGTTACCTTTTTTCTTTATTATATCATACCGCAAAGATAAGCGCAAGACGGCCGAAGCGGATTTTCTCAATTATCTCTCGACAATCTCCCTTGTCACATATAAGTTAGAATACAATAATATCCTGCCCGTCATTATTGACAACAACCCTTTTTTCGCCATTTAATGTTCGGTCTGTATACGGAAAACCATGCGCTAAGAATGTTTTTGAAGTCATGTTATATATGTATATTAAATCCTTGCCTTCGCCGGGAAGGTGATTAACAAAAACCAGGTTGTCTTCCGAAACATACATTTCGTTAAACATATAGCTTGCATCAAAATCAAAATCCAACTGCAAAATTTCTTCGTTTGTATCAGAATCCACAATGCAATAATTTCCGTTTTCCCAGCCACCCTTATGGACTAAGTATAAGTTATCGGAATTGTCAACTTGATATAATTCATCATATTTACAAGGGACAATTACTTCTCCGTGTATGTCGATAATTCCCCAGGCCTCGTCCTCCCAATCATATCTCCCGTCCTCCAGTTGAATCCATTTTCCCGTACTGACAGTTGCCTTGCCGTCATAGAAATTTTCAGCAAAGATATATTGACATTCGATTACTATATTAAAATCTTTATCGATCCACCCCCATAATCCGGCGCATCCACTTTTATGGTGGTAATATGCTAATCTCATTTCGCCCATTTTACTTACCATTATCAGCCCGTTGCTATAACCACCGCAGTCCGGTATGAGACAAATTGGTGTGTTTTGATATTCTTCCGGGAGTCTTTTGGCACTTTTTGTTTCTTGACAAATCAAATATAGGCCATCGTAGCCCTCAATCGTTCCCAAACAATATCCATCCACAAAATCACCTTGTTTAATAAAAACATCGTCCATATTTTGAATTTTAATTTCTGTCATATTGTTCATCCTTTCTGTTGGTGATTATACGATAATATTCACACTATTCTATAAATCGAACTTCACAAAATTTTTGCAAATCCCCTCGAATTTCTCGGTGAGGATGATTTCGTTTTATCAATCCGATTTCCGGGATTACTTCAGAGCATCCTGAGTTGCTATGCGCAAAAGAGAGAAATTACTTACTGATCAAAGAATAAAATTCGGTTACTAACTTCTGTTGTTCAGACGGCAGTTTTGACCAACAGAAATCATATATATCCTTAGGTATCTCGCCATAAAAAGCCTCTGCAACGGCACCTGCCATATCGGCAATGGTGTCTGAATCGCTACCGTATGAAATCGCGTTTTTTACCGCCGTTTCGTAATCATTACTTTCTAAAAATGCGACTATCGCCATAGGGACAGTATCTTGACAAATTTCACTCCACGAGCATTCATCCCGAAGTTCGGCAACCGTTTTATTCAGCAATTCATACTCAAACTCTTTTAGCAGATA
>JAZODX010000081.1:0-5220 GCA_045597265.1 Eubacteriales bacterium
CACGTTCCCGCCGGAAATAAAGGTATACCATTGTTATCAATACAAGCTTGACTCAGCGTTAATCTCCTCCGGGGGGGAAGGCTGATGGGAGGGGCATCCGTTCAATACCGCTCGATATCAATGCGCGTTACCTGCGTGTCAACTTCCTCGCCGAGGAAAATCGAGGCAAGCCGTGCAAAGCCGGGGACGCTGTCACTGACGAAATAACGGATTTCTCCCGTCTCATCCGGCCGGTCGGCGGGCAGATGCTCGGCCAGCAGCTGTGCTGCTTCCGCCCCCGAATTGATCAGCGTTACGTCGGGCAGGACGCGGGAGATTGCCCCTGCGATGATGGGAAAGTGGGTACAGCCGAGAATCAGCGTATCCACCCCGGCCTTGTGGATGGGGGCAAGATAGTCGGCAAGCACGAGTGCCGTCACGGGATTGTCGTCGGCAATATAGCCGTTTTCCACCAGAGAAACGAGCAGCGGACAGGCCACTGCGGTCAGCGAGACGTCGGGGCGAATCGCGGAAATCTCGCGGGCAAACGCACCGCTGGAGACGGTTGCCCCCGTGCCGATCAGGCCGATTTTTCCGTTTTGGGTTGCACGGACTGCCGCGCGTGCCGCTCCCTCCACCACGCCGATGACGGGCATAGAAAAGCGCTCGCGGATTGCGTCCAGTGCAGTGGAGCTGACCGTTCCGCAGGCAGCGAGGACGACGTCAACGCCATGGGTAGCGAGGAAGCGCATATCCTGCAGGGAATAGCGGATAATCGTCTCGGCCGAGCGCGGGCCGTAGGGCACGCGGCCGGTGTCGCCGAAATAGACGATATCCCGTCCCGGAAGCAGGCGAACCGTTTCGCGGAGGGCGGTCAGACCGCCGAGTCCGCTGTCAAAAATACCGATCATACCGTCTCCTTATTGTAGGCCAGAAGGGCGAGGCGCTCGCAGAGCTCGGGATAGGGAATCCCGACGGCGGCGGCCTCCTGCGGCATCAGGCTGGTCGGGGTCATGCCGGGCAGGGTGTTGGCCTCCAGGCAGCAGAAGGTGCCGTCACGGTCGAGAATAAAGTCAATGCGGGCGTAATTTTCAAGCCGAAGTGCCGCGAAAACGGCCTTGGCCGCCTCGGCGAGACGTTCGGCCTCGTCGGGCGTGAGGGGCGCAGGGCAGATTTCGGTCGTGCAGCCACCCTGATATTTGTTCTTATAATCGTAAAATCCGCTTTTGGGAATGATCTCAATGGCAGGCAGGGCCTCGCCGTCAAGAATGGCAATGGAAAATTCTCTTCCCTCAATTTTGCGCTCAATCAGTACCAGAGGCTCGTATTCGCGCGCAAAGGCAAGCGCGGCTGATAGCTCCTCTTCGGTCTCGACAATCGAGACGCCTACGCTTGAGCCGCAGCTGCAGGGCTTGACAACGCAGGGAAGTCCGATTTCGCGGAGGACGCGTTCGGTATCGTCATGTGCCGCATCGAAGAGAATCCAGGGCGCGTTGGCAATCCCCGAGAGGGTAAGGACGCGCTTGGTGATGTCCTTATCCATCGCAAGCAGACTGCCGATATATCCGCTTCCCGTATAGCGGCGGATGCCGAAATTGTCAAGGGTTGCCTGAAGCTGACCGTTTTCTCCCATTGCACCGTGCAGAGCAATGAACACGACGTCTGCCGCTTGGCAGGCGTCGAGTACGCCCGGACCGATCAGGGCTTCTCTGCCGCCGCAGCGCGCTTTGACTGCCGCGAGATCGGGCACAGCCTCGCCGACTGCGGCGTGGTATTTCTTACCCGACGCACCGCGCCAGACGAGCTCTCCTTCAAGGCCTTCGTAAACATCTACCAGCGCGACCTCGTGTCCGCGCTCCATCAGGGCGTTGGCGATCAGACTGCCCGAGGTCAGCGAAACCTCGCGCTCGGGGCTCAGCCCGCCGGCAAGAACGATAATTTTCATTGGATGTAATCTCCCGTTTGTATGTTTAGTCGAGTGCCCGGTGCTTTATATGCCGAGCAGATAGAATTCTACCGAGTCAAGCAGCGCCTGCCAGCTCGCGTCGATAATGTCGGCCGATACGCCGACGGTGCGCCAGATGCGCGTGCCGTCTGTCGATTCGATGAAAACGCGGACTACCGAAGCGGTTGCGCTGTCCGAGCCCGAGACACGCACCTTATAGTCGGTCAGACGAACGCGGCTGAGGTGCGGGAAAAAGTGCAGCAGCGCCTTGCGCAGGGCGAGGTCAAGTGCGTTGACGGGACCACAGCCCTCGGCGGCGGTGATTTCCTCAGCGCCGTCAACCGCAATTTTGATCATTGCCGAGCAGGTAGTTCCTTCTCCTGCCGCGCCGTGATCCCGGCTGTAGGGTTCTCCGATCATAACCTTGAAGGTTTTCACCTCGAAAAAGCTGTGGCGGAGACCGAGCGCCTCATAGATCAGCAGCATCAGAGAGGCTTCCGCGTCTTCGTATTGATAGCCCCGTCCCTCTGCTTCCTTGACCCGTGCCAGGACGGCCGCAACCTGCGGGCTTTCCTTGGTCAGGGAAGGGAGGACGGCACGCATTTTTTCTTCAAGTGCCGCGCGACCGGAAAGCGCACTGATGAGCATATTTCGGGTATTCCCAACGCGCTCGGGGGAAATGTGCTCAAACGTGCGGGGGCGCTTGCGGACGGCGTCAATGTGCATGCCGGCTTTATGGGTAAAGGCGTATGCACCGACAAAGGGCTCACGTTCATTGAAATCAAGATTGGCAATTTCGCATACGGTACGTGCCGTTGCCGTCAGTGAGGCGAGCTGGTCGTCGCTGACGCAGGAAAAGCCGAGCTTAAGCTGAAGCAGGGGGATGAGGGTGCAGAGATTGGCGTTGCCGCATCGCTCACCGATGCCGACCATCGTGCCCTGTACCTGTACCGCACCCGCAAGAACGGCAGAGAGCGAGCAGGCGACCGCCATGCCCATATCGTCATGACAGTGAATGGCGAGCCTGGTGTCGGGCAGATGTGCACGGACGGCCTCCACCGTCATGCCGATGATATCGGGCAGCATACCGCCGTTGGTATCGCAGAGGGTGACGGTGTCTGCTCCGGCGCGGGCGGCTGTGGCAAGCACCGAGAGGGCGTAGGTTGGGTTATCGCTGTAGCCGTCAAAGAAATGCTCGGCGTCAAAGATAACCTCTTTGCCCGCCGCCTTGAGGAAGCGCAGCGTATCGTCGATCATAGCAAGGTTTTCCTCTGCCGTGGTGTGCAGAACCGCTTCTACCTGATAGTCCCAGCTTTTGCCGAAAACGGCAACCACGGGAACGTCACTTCGTGCGATGGCAGCAAGTGCCGCATCGTCGCAGGCGCGCTCTCCCGCGCGGCGCGTACTGCCGAAAGCAACCAAACGGGCGTGCTTGAGGGAGGCGCCGATTTCGGCGGCACGGCGGAAAATATCCCAGTCGTTCGAGCCGACGGCGAAATTGCCCGCTTCAATATACGTTATGCCAAGGTCATCCAGCACGTGAATCACGCGCAGACGGTCGGCTTCGGTAAAGGATACGCCGGCGCCCTGTGCACCGTCACGGAGAGAGGTATCAAATAACTCGATTTTCACGTGGGATCACACTCCTTATCATGCGAAATTTCTTCGAGAATTGCCATGCGGTCGCATCCGCCGAGGTCCCGACGGACGGTACAGTGCATCCCGGCTTCACGGGCAATCGCTTCAAGTGCGGTGGCCTGATCGTAGCCGATCTCGAAAATGAAGCATCCGCCCGGGGCGAGATGGCGGCGGTATTGTGTCACGATGGCACGGTAAAAGATCAGCCCATCCTCTCCGCCGTCAAGAGCACTTGATGGCTCGTGTGCAAGCTCGGGGGAGAGGGTTGGGATAACGCCGCGTTCGATATAGGGGGGATTGGAGAGAATGCAGGCGTATTTTCCCACCGCGCCCTCTCCGGCGAGAACATCGCCCCGCCGAACCGTCAGACGGTCGCTTACGCCGTTACGCAGGGCGTTCTCGGCCGCAAGCCGCAGAGGAACGGCAAAGCAGTCGACGGCATCGGCCGTGCAGTCGGGACGTGCGGCCAGGGTGGAGACGGCAATACAGCCGCTTCCCGTACAGAGATCAAGAAACCGACCGCCCTGCGGCAGAATCCGTGCGGCATATTCGACTAAGATTTCGGTATCAGCACGCGGGATCAGACATCCCGGCTCAACGCGGTATGTCTCGCGGTAAAAGTCCCATTCGCCGAGAATATACTGCAGAGGCTCGCGTGCCGCGCGGCGCGCGGCCGCGTCCGCAAGTGCGGGGTGGGGAAAATCCTCCGCGGGGGAGAAACGGATTGCAGACGGATCTCTTCCGCTGAAATGACCGATCAGTCTGGCCGCATCGTATTCGGGCGAATCAATGCCCGCCCCTGTCAGCATAGAGACAAGTTCTGCATAGGTCACACTGCCACCTCCGTTTTCATACTTCTTTATCTTATTTATTATATCAAAAAACAGTGCCGATGAAAAGAGATTTGGGAAAAAAGTTTGCGAAAACCCCCACTTGTTCATGATTTTTGCATCTGCGGAAAAAAATTCACAAAAAATCCTGAAAAATTGCTTGCATTTGTCCGCAAATGTGGTATACTATCCTTGAACAATTTATACAGGAGGTATTATGCCAATGTTCTGGGTTAAAGAAAAAGAAAAGGTCAACTACGGTAAGATCATTGCGATCACCGCTTCCATCGTGCTCGGCGTTGTTGCGCTGGCTGCCCTTGCATACAAGCTCTGGGAGAAGCACTGCGATTGCCTTTGCGACAGCTGCTGTGACGATCTGCTCGACGCTTGCGACGAGTGGGATTGCGATTGCTGCGAGGATGACGACTGCATCGAGTGCGTCTGCGAGGACTGCACTGAGGTCGAGGCTGACGCTGAGTAAGACAACCGAAAAAGGGAAAGCCGAAGGCTGCTTCTCGAAAGGATGAAAATACCCCGACAGATTTTCAAGGTCTGTCGGGGTGTTTTTTCTTTTCGGTTTGTTGCTTGCGAATTCGTGACGTCAACGATTTGAACACGCAAATTGCATCATCCAAGGGAAGGGAGGAGCTTGCTCCCCCCTTCTTTTTATGTAATTACGAGCTTCTTTATGAGAAGCTAGGCAATGGCATGTCTTTTTATGGAATTATTCCTCGATTACGGTAATCTCGGAAAGCTCGGGAGATACAAGAACACCCTCACGTGCGAGTCTGTACTCATAGCTCCAGCTGTCGCCCTTTGTGCGCCATC
>JAZODX010000082.1:0-2446 GCA_045597265.1 Eubacteriales bacterium
GCTCAAGCCGTTCGGCTGCAGCGAGCGGGTGAAGATTCCCGTACTGCTCGATATTCTTGAGGAGTGCGCAGGCGATCTTGATGCCGTTAAGGAGACCTGCCACCGCCGTGCTGTCGAGCACTGCCCCAAGCACATTACCAAGGATGATATTTTTGCATCCATTAACTATCTGCTCTGCCTGACCCACGATATCGGCAGCGTGGATGATATCGACCACCTCGGCAACCGCCGTCTCCGCTCCGTCGGTGAGCTCCTGCAGAATCAGCTCCGCATCGGCTTCTCCCGTATGGATAAGATCGTCAAGGAGCGCATGACGACGCAGGATAATGAAAACCTCACGCCCCAGGCGCTGGTGAACATTCGTCCCGTTGCTACCGTTATCCGTGAGTTCTTCGGTTCCTCGCCGCTGTCTCAGTTTATGGACCAGATCAACCCCCTGGCTGAGCTGACCCATAAGCGCCGTCTCTCGGCGCTCGGTCCCGGCGGTCTTACCCGTGACCGTGCATCCTTTGAGGTTCGTGACGTTCACTATACGCATTACGGCCGTATGTGTCCCATCGAGACACCTGAAGGACCGAACATCGGTCTGATCTCCTATCTTTCCACCTACGCACGCATCAGCGACTACGGCTTCATTGAGGCGCCCTATCGCCGCGTGGATAAGGAGACGGGTGTCGTTACTGACGAGATCGTCTATATGACGGCCGACGTTGAGGACAACTACGTTGTCGCACAGGCAAACGAGCCGCTTGACGAAAACAACCGTTTCGTGAATAAGCGCGTTACCGCCCGCGACAAGGCAGAGATCATTGAAATTGATGCATCGAAGATCGACTTCATGGACGTTTCGCCCAAGATGGTCGTCTCGGTTGCAACTGCAAGCATCCCGTTCCTTGAGAACGATGACAACTCCCGTGCACTCATGGGCTCGAACATGCAGAAGCAGGCTGTTCCGCTGATGGTTACCGACTCTCCGATCGTCGGTACCGGTATGGAATACAAGGCTGCGGTTGACTCGGGTGTCGTAGTTCTCGCACGCGAGGGCGGTTACGTCGAGAAGGTATCGGCTGATGAGATCGTCATCCGCTGTGAGGACGGTCATAAGGATACCTATTATCTGATTAAATTCAAGCGTACCAACCAGGGTACCTGCGTCAATCAGCGCCCCATCGTTTCGCGCGGTGACAAGGTTGAGGCCGGACAGGTAATTGCCGACGGTCCCGCAACCTCGAAGGGCGAGATTTCGCTGGGTAAGAACGCTCTCATCGGCTTCATGACCTGGGAAGGCTACAACTACGAGGACGCAGTTCTGCTCAACGAGCGTCTGGTCCGTGATGACGTTTATACCTCTCTTCATATCGAAGAGTATACCCACGAAGCCCGCGATACCAAGCTCGGTCCGGAGGAAATCACCCGCGAGATTCCCAACGTCGGTGACGACGCGCTCAAGGATCTCGATGCCGAGGGTATCATCAAGAAGGGTACCGAGGTTCGCGCCGGTGACATCCTTGTCGGTAAGGTAACGCCTAAGGGTGAGACCGAGCTGACGGCTGAGGAGCGCCTGCTCCGTGCGATCTTTGGCGAGAAGGCTCGCGAGGTTCGCGATACCTCTCTCCGCGTCCCGCACGGTGAATCGGGTATTATCGTTGACGTCAAGGTGTTCTCCCGTGAAAACGGCGATGAGCTGCCTGCCGGCGTCAATAAGGACGTCCGCATCTATATTGCCCAGAAGCGTAAGATTTCGGTCGGCGATAAGATGGCAGGCCGCCACGGTAACAAGGGTGTCGTATCCCGTATTCTGCCGCCCGAGGATATGCCTTTCCTCGCAGACGGTACTCCGCTTGACATCGTCCTGAACCCCCTCGGCGTTCCGTCCCGAATGAATATAGGTCAGGTGCTTGAGGTTCACCTCGGTCTTGCGGCCCGTAAGCTGGGCTGGAAGATCATGACGCCCGTCTTCGACGGTGCCGATGAGCACGACATTCTCCAGTGCATGAAGGATGCCAATATGTGGCGTCCCGTTCTGCCCGGCGAGAACTGCGACGGTAAGGAAACTCGTACCGTTGTTGATCCCGTCACCGGGGAAGAGAAGCGCGAGGTCATTGACGGTAAGACCATTCTTTATGACGGCCGCACCGGTGAGCCTTTCGATAACCCCGTTACGGTCGGTATCATGTATTACCTCAAGCTGCATCACCTGGTTGATGATAAGATTCACGCCCGTTCCACCGGTCCGTACTCGCTCGTTACGCAGCAGCCGCTCGGCGGTAAAGCCCAGTTCGGCGGCCAGCGCTTCGGCGAGATGGAGGTATGGGCACTGGAGGCATACGGTGCCGCTTACACACTGCAGGAGATCCTGACCGTAAAATCCGACGATATCACCGGACGTGTAAAGACCTACGAAGCAATCGTAAAGGGTCAGAACATTCCTACGCCCGGCGTACCG
>JAZODX010000083.1:0-11237 GCA_045597265.1 Eubacteriales bacterium
TTTTTTCAACGAAATTTGCCCTTCAGGCAAGTGAAATAGCTTCGCTGTGAAATATTTGCTTCGCAAATGTGAAATATTCGCTGACGCGAATGTGGGCAAATTTCATTTCACATTGCGACCTGTGGGAGCAATATTTCACAATTCACGAAGTGAATTATTTCACATTCGCCGTAAGGCGAATATTTCACGAATTTTTTTCGCTTCTGAAGTTATTCGGGATTTTGCAGATGCATTCGGGGGCTGCGGACAGTTTTGAACCGTCATGCATAAGAGAGGGGTCTCCCCCTGCCGAAATGTTCAACCGCCAAACGTGCGGGAGGCGAAACGCCTCCCCCTACGGATTTATTCATGAAGACGCGGCCCTTCACCTCTGCATTCTTAGCGGAGAAAATACGAACCCCACCAAGAAAATTTCTTTGGTGGGGTTTTTCTCGATGTGAACTTACGAAAGGCTCCCTCCGGGAGGGAGCCGGCGCCGAAGGCGACCGAGGGAGAGCACGTCACAATAAAGCTCATCAAAACTCCAAAGTTATGCAGGCTCCTTCCACCGCTGTCGCGGTCCCCCTTCCCCCACTGGGGAAGGCTATTCAATTTTACCGCTGATTTCGCGCCCCCTCGGGGCTGTTTTTTCTGCGGCTTCGTCTCAAGAATCGAAAAGCTTTCCCATACGCAGGGCTTGACATCCGAAAAAAAGCATGGTATACTTCGTTTTAAGATCGGTTATATCCGGAGGAAGAATGCGAGACGATTTGGAGCGATTTTTCAAGGATTTCGGATATGAGGAAGAAGACGGACGGCAGCTTCCCGGTTCCCATGACGCGATTATCGCAAACAAAGAGACCGCTCGTTTTCGTTTTATACGCGGTGTTAAACGTCCGGCAGACTGCGGAACTTCCGTCATTCGAAAACAAAGGATGACTACGTTCACGGATAGCGCACGAGAGGAAAATGTGATTGATTTTAATACAGACTATTCAAGCTTTGATTTATCCGTTATCATTGAGGTGATTCTGATTGCCGTGTTGATCGCTTTGATCGGAGCGGCAGGTCATACCTTTTTTGCATTTTCCATGAAGGATGACTACGATGAGGCGGAACGAAAGCGGCATATTAATCCGTGGGATGTCGTAAACGGGCGAAGCGGGACGGAGAAGTCTCCAAAGCCCCCCGTACGACGCGCAAGATTGTCAGCCTCGTCGTATTGCGCGCGGCGATTCTCGTGTTGGTCTTACTCATCGCGGCACTAAGCTGTGGGTGGATTAAAATTTGAACCGGAATCATAAAACAATACAGGAAACGACCGATATGGGAAAAGACAAAAAGGAGGAAGCTATGCAGGATGATCGTTTGCGGGCGAAGGGTTCGCTTGCGCTGTCTATGTTGATTTTCGGGACGATCGGGATTTTTCGGCGGTGGCTGCCGCTTCCTTCGGGGTTTCTTGCCATGGCGCGCGGGGCGATCGGCGCGCTGTTTCTGCTTCTTATGCTCCTGCTCCGCGGGCGGCGGATATCGCTCCGGGCGATTGGGAGGAAGCGGGGGCTTCTGCTTCTCTCGGGTGGAATGATTGGCGTGAACTGGATTCTTCTGTTCGAGGCCTATCGGTTTACGACGGTGGCCAAAGCAACGCTTTGCTACTACATGGCGCCTGTTTTCGTTTTGGTGGCATCGCCGCTTCTTCTGCGGGAGCGGCCGGGGGTGCGGCAGACCGTCTGTGCCGCAGCTGCACTGATCGGCATGGTGCCGGTGTCGGGTGTGTTTTCGGCTGAGCGAGGGGTGAACGATTTACCGGGAATCCTGCTTGCATTAGGCGCGGCGATTTTTTATGCCGGCGTAATTTTACTCGGCAGGTGCTTTGACGGTATCCCGGCGTATGACAAAACCGTTATCCAGCTGGGTGCGGCTGCACTTGTGATTCTGCCCTATACGCTTCTGGCGGAGGATCTCCGCGGGATTACCTTTACCCTGCCGCTGGTGGGGATGCTGCTTCTGGTCGGCGTTCTGCACACGGGAATTGCCTATGCGCTCTATTTCAGTGCCATGCACCGTCTGTCCGCGCAGACGGTTGCGCTGTTCGGCTATATTGATCCGGTTGCCGCCGTTCTGCTCTCCTCGCTCCTTTTGGCCGAGCGGCTCGACGGACCTACCGCCCTCGGTACGGTGCTGATTCTCGGTGCGACGCTGCTGAGCGATAAAGGGAAGGCAAAAAAATAGAAAACAGGTGCTGCCTTGGCAGCACCTGTTTTCTGTTTGGCTGTATTACAGGCCGTAGACGGTGGTGAATTTTCTCTCGAGGTAGTCGCAGTAGACTTCGGGATCAAACTTACCGCAGACCGATTCGAAGAGCGCACCCGGATCGATCATGCAGCCGTGGCGCCAGATTTTCTCCTCAAACCATGCGTTGATGGGAGCGAGATTACCCGCGCGGATGACGGCGTCAACGTCAAGATCCTTCTTCATTTCGCGCAGGAACTGTGCGCCGTAGGCCGAGCCGATGGCGTAGGAGGGAAAGTAGCCGATTGAGCCGCCCGCCCAATGCGAATCCTGCAGGACGCCGTTTTTATCGTCGGGCACCTCAACGCCGAGATAATCGCGATAGGCCTGCCGCCATGCGGCGGGCAGATCGTGGGCGGTGAGGCTGCCGTCGAACATCTTCTGTTCGAGCTCGTAGCGCACCATGATATGGAGGCAATAGGTCAGCTCGTCTGCCTCGGTGCGGATGAGCGAGGGCTCGGCGCGGTTAATCATGCGCCAGAAGCGGTCCGCGTCTACGTCATCAAGCGTAGGTGCAAAATGCTCGCGCAGCCAGGGGAAGAGAAGATCGCAGAAGGGACGGCTGCGGCCGATGATGTTCTCGTAGAAGCGGGACTGACTCTCGTGGATGGCCATCGAGACGCCGGTGCCGAGCGCTGAGCCGACCAGTTCGTCGCCGGTATGCAGCTCGTAGAGCGCGTGGCCGCCCTCGTGCACCACCGAGTAGAGAGAGGAGGCGAGATTGTCGGCGTGGTAATGGGTGGTCAGGCGGACGTCGTGCTTTGAGAAGTTGATGGTAAAGGGGTGCTCGGTCTCACCGATAATGCAGTGGTTTTTGTCAATATCCATGACGTCCATGATGAATTCGGAGAATTCCCGCTGGATTTCGATGGGGAAGTGGCGGTGGAGAGGTGCATTGTCCACGCGGTCGGCGTGCGCGGTGACGCGCGCGATCAGCGGAACGAGACGACGGCGCAGAGCGGCAAAGAATTTGTCGCAGGTGGCGCGGTCAAGCCCTCGCTCGTACTGGTCGAGCATCACGTCGTAGGGATCGCGCTCGGGATCAATATAGCCGGCGATGGCGCGGGACATATCGAAAATTTTCTGCAGATAGGGTTCAAAGGCAGCGTAGTCGTTGCTGTTTTTGGCATCGTGCCAAACTGACTCGGCCTCACTGCAGAGCTGACCGAAGGCGACGTATTCTTCGACGGGAATCCGACGGGTGCGGTCGTAGTCACGCCAGAGCTCACTGACCTTGCGTGCCGTGACGGGGTCAAGATCGGGGGTGTTTCTCAGGGTTTCGATCATTTCAAGGGTTTCGGGCGAGGTAGTCAGCTCGTAGCTCATGCGTGAGAGCTCGCCCAGGGTGGACGCGCGGACGGCGGCAGAGCCGTGGGGGGCGACGGTGACACCGTCATAATAAATCAGGCCGTTTGCGTGGTCAAGCGCGAAGCTCGCCCGCTCATAGGCCGCAAGCTTTTCAAGTGCCTGTTCTGCGGTCATGGGAATAACCTCCGTTTTTTCTTTCATAATATTTCATTATAAAAGAAAACCGCGCGTTTGTCAAGCGCGCGGCAGGAGAGAAAGGCGGGGTTATGCTTTATTTGTGCGGCAGGGTGCCGATTATATACCGAAGAAATCTGTCGTATGGGTGGTTTCGTGCTCCTTGACGACGGCGGTGCGGAACCAGGCGTGTTCCTCAGCCACGTAAGCTGCGGTGTTGAGCAGGGTGCAGAGGGTGAGCAGAGCGGTAAGCAGAGCAAAGGTTTTCTTTTTCACGGCGGTGTCCTCCTGTCTTTTCTTCAATTGGTTAGACGGAGGAAAGGGAAAAAAGTTCCCGCCCGAAAAAAGCTTCTTCCCTTGCAAATCGGCCGTCGGCGTGATATAATGAAGAAAATCAACTATACGGAGGCAACCGCTATGTCTGTTACTGAACGCTTTTTGCGCTACGTCAGTTATCACACCACCTCGGATGAGGATTGCGAAGCGACCCCGTCTACCCCCTGTCAGAAGGTGCTGGGTGAGGCTTTGGCCGCCGAGATGCGCGAGCTCGGCTTCCTTGACGCCCACATGGATGAGCTGGGCTACGTCTACGGCAGACTGCCCGCAACCGAGGGCTGTACCGCGCCTGCCATCGGCTTCGTGGCACATATGGACACCTCGCCCGACGTCTCGGGAGAGGGGGTGAATCCCCGCATCGTTGCATATGCGGGAGGGGATATTCCGCTGGGTGCGGGAGAGCGCATTTCGGCCGACGCCTTTGGAATGGAGCGCTTTATCGGCCAGCATCTGATCGTGACCGACGGGACGACGCTGCTCGGCGGGGACGACAAAGCGGGCATTGCCGAGATTATGACGGCCTGTGCCTATCTGATTGCGCATCCCGAAATTCCGCACCGCGCAATTGCGGTATGCTTTACGCCCGACGAGGAAATCGGTCGGGGCGCCGATCATTTTTCGCTCGAAAAATTTGCCGCGTCGGAGGCTTATACGGTGGACGGCGGTGAGCTGGGCGAGATTGAATACGAGAATTTCAACGCCGCATCGGCGCTGATTGAAATCAAGGGTGTGAATATTCATCCGGGCTCGGCAAAGAATAAGATGAAGAATGCGGTTCTTCTGGCGGCCGAGCTGATCTCGGCGCTGCCTGCCGCCGAGACGCCTGCGCACACCGAGGGATACGAGGGCTTCTATCACGTGACCGACGTTGAGGCCTGTGAGAGCCGTGCGGTGATCAAAATGATTATCCGCGACCACGACCGCGCGAAGTTTGAAGCGAGAAAAGCCTTTGTCGAGCGCCTGTGTGCGTATCTTGACACGGTGTACGGAGAGGGAACCTTTACGCTGACCCTGCGTGACAGCTATTATAACATGAAGGAAAAGCTTGCCGATCACATGGACCTAATCGACCGTGCCTGTGCGGCGATGGAAGCGGTCGGCGTTACCCCGCGCATCATCCCGATCCGCGGCGGCACCGACGGCGCGCGTCTGTCCTGGATGGGACTCCCCTGCCCGAATCTCTCCACCGGCGGCTGCAATGCCCACAGCATTCACGAATTCGTCTCGGTTGAAGCCATGGAGAAGATGGTTGAGGTCATCCTCCATCTGGCCGGCGCATAAAACGCAGCGCACCGCCGCAGATATCGAATCGATCCGCCGCTCCCGCATCGGAGGGAGCCCTGGTGCGGTGCACCCCGCCGTACGAACCGGGTGAACACAACCGAAGAAAGAAGGGTATGTCGCGCAAGTGAGCGCGACACACCCTTCTCTTTTTATGTTTAGCGGCTGAATTTCTTTTTATAAATCTCTACGACGCGGGTCAGAACCGAGCTGAGCGCGGTGTTGACGACGAATTCCACGATGAAGTTGACACCGATCCAGAGGAGGAAGAGGGTGGCAACCGGGCTGTGGTCGGTTCCGGCGGCGGCGCCTGCGAGGAAGCCGTAGAAGATGGTCAGGATGCCGACGGCGAAAAGACCGGTGTTGGTGATCGGTGCGAGCATACTGGCGGCAAGAGATGCCGCGGTGGGGGATTTGCGGGCGATCGGGCGGTAGACGAGCCCTGCAACAGCACCGGCCACCGTTCCCTTGAGGAGGCAGAGCAATGTCGTGCCGACTGCATTGTAGCCCATCATGGAGAGGACGAAGCCGCCGTCAAGTCCCATCAGACCGGTCACGTAGACCACGGCACTGAAAAGGAAGCCGAGGAATGCACCCGTTGTCCAGCCGAAGATCGCTGCGCCGATGACGATAGGCGTCAGTGCCAGGGTAATGGAGAAGGGGCCAAACTTGATGAAGGTGCAGATAAGCTGGAGAACGATAACGAGGGCCGATAAGATGGCGATCGTGGTCAGCTTCCGCATCTTTGCTTGGGTGGATGTGCGTGTATTCATGGTATAAACCTCCTTGCTGCCGCTCCGGCTCTCCGGATGAGGCGCAATCTGTATTTGCCGAATTTCGGCTGGTGCTAAACCCGCAGGCGCGGGGAATAGTTGGGTTTACGTGCGGTGGTTTGCGCGATGAAGGGCAAGCAGTCCCTCAAAGAGCAAATGGGGGCAGATTTCGCAGCTGCGTCGGCAGAGGGGCATGACGGCGGCGGCATGGCTGCCGGTGGCAAGCACGGGAAGCGCGTCGGGCATAAGCCCAAGCTCCTCGGCAATCCGTGCACAGAGGCCGTCAATCTGCGCGGCGGTACCCCAGAAGAGACCGGCGCGGATCGAGTCGACCGTGTTTCGGCCGATGACGTGGCGGGGCGGAGTGAGGGACGTCTGTGGCAGAAGCGCGGCGTCGCGCGCAAGTGCGGCGGCAGAGGAGCCGATCCCGGGGAGAATGACCACCCCGCAGACGGCGGCGTTTTTGTCCAGAACCGTGAGCGTGATCGCGGCCTCAAAGCTGACCGCAACCGCAGGGCCGCCCACGCGGTTTTTCGTTCCGGCGGCGATCGCTACGAGATCAGCCCCGAGTTGCGTAGGCGAATCGATGCGGATTTCCATCCCGGTGCGGACACCCGGACCCACGACGGTGGGGCGGACGGGGGTGAGGCCGGCAATGGCGGTTCGGATCGGGTCAAGCAGGGCGGGAACGACCGAGGAAATCATTACGTCGGTGACGGAGGCGCGGAGCTCGTTGGGATCCATGCCGCGGAGCGAGAAAATCTGTCCGAGCAGAACAGTGTATTCATCCGCCGTGCGGGCGGGAAATGCGGCAATGGAAGCCTCAAAGCGCAGTCGGTCACCCAACACGGGATCCATATCCCAAACGCCAAAGGTAATATCCGCATTGCCGATATTGAAAACAAGCAGCATGGCGCGCCCTCCCGATGCAGGCTGTCCGTTTTGGGGCACGGACAACGGTAATTCACTTTATTCTATCATATAATTTTGAATGAACTGTGAACGTCGGTGAATTTGTTTCTCGCCTTCGTTGACTTTTCGGGGGGAAGGGTGTATAATGAAAGCAATGATAAAATGTGAGGTGTTCGCTATGCACGATCAGCTTTTCTCTTATATTGCCGCATCCCCCACCGCCTATCACGCCGCTGCCCATACGGCCGCACAGCTTGATGCGGCGGGCTATACGCCCCTCGCGGAGGGGGAGGCTTGGACGCTTCGGGCGGGTGAGGGCTATTACGTTACCCGAAACGGCTCGTCCATTATTGCGTTTCGCATTCCTTCGGCCGATTTTCGCGGCTTCATGATGACGGCTGCCCATTCGGACAGCCCTGCCTTCAAGATCAAGGAAAACGCAGAGCTTCCGGGGACCTATGTGCGCCTTTCCACCGAGAAATACGGTGGAATGCTGTGCGCGAGCTGGATGGATCGCCCCCTGTCGGTGGCGGGCCGCGTCACGCTGCGCACCGAGGGCGGACTTGAGACGCGGCTGGTTGATCTCCGCGAGCCCTGTGCCCTGATTCCGAATGTCGCGATTCACATGAACCGTGCCGCCAACGACGGAATGCGCTACGACGCTGCCGTCGATATGCTTCCGCTCTGGGGCGGGGGCAGCTTCCGCGAAAGGATTGCCGCGTCGCTCGGCGTGGCAGAGGCAGATATCCTCACCACCGATCTCTTCGTTTACAATCCCGAGGCGGGCGTGGTGTGGGGAGACTATATCTCCGCTCCCCGTCTTGACGATCTGCAATGTGCGTATGCTTCGCTTGCCGCTTTTCTTGCGGCCGAGCCGAGCGAGAGCGCACCTGTGCTCTGTATCTTTGACAATGAAGAGGTTGGCAGTCAGACCAAGCAGGGTGCGGCCTCGACCTTCCTATCCGACGTGCTGTCCCGCATCAACCGTGCGGTTGGCGGAGACGAGGAATCGTATTGCCGCCGCGTGGCCAACAGCTTCCTCGTCTCCTGTGACAACGCGCACGCCGTGCATCCCAATCATCCCGAGTTTTCGGACAAAAATCATACTGTGCGCATGAACGGCGGTATCGTCATCAAGTACAACGCCGCACAGAAATATACCTCTGACGCCGTATCCGCCGGGCTTTTCCGCCTGATCTGCGAGCGTGCGGACGTTCCCGTTCAGCTTTATGCCAACCGCGCCGATATGCCGGGCGGCTCCACCCTCGGTAATATTGCCAACACCCAGGTTTCGCTCAACACGGTGGACATCGGCCTCGCGCAGCTTGCCATGCATTCGGCCTGTGAAACGGCCGGCGCGGAGGACACCGCAGCCATGGTTCGGGCGCTCTGTACCTTCTATGGCGCTTCGCTCGTCTGCGACGGCGACGGACGCTATCGAATCTGACCACACCGCGCAAAAGGCACCTTCGTGCAAGCGCGTAAGGAAGGTTTAACACACCCGGCCAATCTCCTGACCGAACGGAAAACGATCCCTTGCAGGCCCAATATCATGAACTTAAAGCAAACATGGCTGTCAATATACACGAAAATTTTCTTGTAGGGGCGAACTTCGTTCGCCCCCGGATCGTGCAATATGACAAACGTTACATCTTAAGTGAATGACATTGCTTGCAGGGCGGAGGCTTTTCCCGCCTCCCCCGGGATTCGGCTGTATCAACGAAAACAGCGCGTCAAAGGACGCAGAAAGAGGAAAAAATGAAGCTTTGCGGCCTGCAGAAATTAACTTTGCTCGATTTCCCGGAAAAGGTGGCCTGCACGGTATTTACCGGCGGGTGCAATTTCCGCTGTCCCTTCTGCCATAACGCCCAGCTGGTGCTTCTGCCTGCCGGACACGACGCGCTTGACGAAGAGGAGTTTTTCCGCTTTCTCGGCCGTCGGCAGGGGATTCTTGACGGCGTGTGCGTGACGGGCGGCGAGCCGCTTCTGCATCCCGATATTGCCGATTTTCTCCGGCGGATCCGTGCACTCGGTTTTGCGGTCAAGCTGGACACGAACGGCTCCTTCCCCGAGCAGCTCTCTGCTCTCGTGCGGGAGGGACTGGTCGATTACGTGGCGATGGATATCAAGCACGCGCCCGCCCGGTATGCGGCCGCTGTCGGTATTGACGGCTTTGACCCGCACAAGGTGGAGCAGAGCATTGACTTTCTGCTCGGCGGTGCTGTTCCCTATGAGTTCCGCACGACGGTCGTAGCCGAGCTGCATCACGACGGCGATTTTGCCGCCATCGGGCGCAGGATCAGAGGGGCTGACCGCTATTTCCTGCAGACCTTCCGCGACGAGGGGGATCTGCTCACCGGCGGGCTTCACGCGCCCACGGCGGCACAGCTGGCGGCGTGGCGCGACGAGGTCGCACCCTACGTCGGCACGGTAGGAATTCGATAAAAAATGAAGAAAATCACCCCCGAATGCGTTGGGAACAACGCATTCGGGGGTGATTGCTTGATACGGGGAGGTTGGCTTACTGCATTTCCAGCAGAGCCGCCTTGACGGGATTGACCTGACGCAGCTTTTCCAGGATGTCCGACATACCGGGGTCATCCATTGCGCGGTAAATCTTGTACGCCGTCTGCAGATGGCCGTCGTCCTTTTTGCCGTTCTGTTCGTCCAGCATAAGGACACGGTCGATGTATGACTTTGCTTCTCCCATATGTCCGGTGAGGTGCATATAGCAGGAGGCAAGATTGTAGAAGGGATAGGTTTCCTCGGGAACGAGCTGCGTAACGCGCTCAAGCTCCTCGATGGCCTTGATCAGCCAGCTTTCGTCCTCGGTCGTGATGTAGAGACCGTAGTACATACGGTTGCGCTGATTATAAACGGTGGCAACATCGCCAACCGCCGCACCCTCGCTTGCCGCAATCAGGCGACTGCAGAGGTCTTCAATGAGTGGCAGCTGCTCGCGCTCGAGGTCCTTGGCGTTGCAGTAGGAAACGAGCGAGCTGAGGTATTCGACCTTCTTGCGGAAGGAAATATCCGATTCGTCGAAGAAGGCGGAGGCATTCTCGATCAGCAGATTTCCCGCCATTTCTGAGCCGCGTGAGGCTGCGGATTCGACGTAGTAGTCGAGGAAGCTCCATTTGTCCATCGAGACGCGCAGACGCTCGAGTGCTTCTTCCATCATGGGGATATTCTTCTGCTTGACGGCCAGCTTGAAAACGTCCTTGGGGTCGGAGCCGGAGGGCATTGCCTGCAGTACCGGCGGCGCACCTGCGCCGGATACGGCTGCGGTTCCGCCCGAGGAGGCGAGACGGTCCAGCTTGCGCTCAACGCGCTGAAGCGCAGACGCGATGTCGCCAAGCGAGGCGCCGGACGCAGCCGACTCAAAGCCGGAGCGAATCAGCGGCTCAATAAAGTTGCGGAGCTGCTGTCTCGCATCGCCGATGCCGCGGCGGCTGTCGAGGTCATACTCAATATAGCGTCTTGTTCCGATATCAACGGGAAGGAGATCCGAATGCTTGCTTTTGAGGAGAATAATCGGCTTTCCGGTTTCGTCGCGTCTGCCCACCTCGTAGTATACGTTGGGGTTCGGCAGGCTGATATCGGCAACGCAGAGCTCCGCATCCTGTACCGATTTTATCACGTCAATATCAATTTGGTTGGCTTCCGAGCGGTGGTCACCGCGGACAACATCCATCCCACAAACGTCAAGTACGGGCTTAATGATCAGCTCCAGCAAATCATCTGCGTCCTGCCGCGTCTGTGTTCCGGCTTCCCCGATCGGGCTGATTACAAAACAAAGAGGTTTGTTGTTCATTTTTGCCTTCTCCTTTGGTCAAGATTTTCGGAATTGTACCGTTTAATTTTATTATAGCAGAAAATCCGACACCAATCAAGTGGAAAAATTACATTTTTGCGGAAATGAGAAAAAATACGCAGAGATTCCCGTGCCGAGGCTCTCCCTCGGGGAGAACCGTCAAGTCCGGCAAGAAAGATATGCTTCGAATCGTAAGGGCGCCCGCCAAGAGGGATCCCTTATCGCCCGGCAATAAAAGCATACTTTTATTTCCACTTTAGATAGTAGCGTGACATTTCAGTAAGCCTTCTCCAGCGGAGAAGGTGCCCCGAAGGGGCGGATGAGGAGAGCATCCTCAGTACTGCACATATGGTCAGCGTACTGCACAA
>JAZODX010000084.1:0-2507 GCA_045597265.1 Eubacteriales bacterium
GAGTTTGAGTAATGGCAAAAAAGAAAAAACAGCAAGGCGAAGGAAGTGTATTTCTGCGCAAGGACGGACGATGGGAAGGTCGCATCGTCGTCGATTACAAGGACAACGGCAACCCGATCACCAAAAACGTAACGGCAAAAACCGAGGCGGAATGTCGAGAGAAGCTGGAAAAACTAAAAAAGGAAGTCGCCCATCTGATCGGGCGGCTTCCGAAAAAGGCGAAACCGGATATGCCCTTCCGCGACTCGATTGATCTCTGGTATCAGACCTACTGCAAGCCGACCATCCGTGCGACCACGCAGGCGGGATACGAAGACCGCATCTACCTGCACATCATCCCGCACATTGGCGACATCCCGCTGGATCGGCTGACGCAGAATGATCTGCAGACCTTCTACGGCAAGATCAAAAAATCGGGAAGACTGCAATACGTCGAAAAATTCGGCGCGGGATTGTCCGACCGCATGGTGCGCGCCGTCCATGCAAGCTGTCGCTCGGCATTGGAGCGTGCTGTGCAGGACGGACTCATCACACGCAATCCCGCCATCGGATGCAAACTGCCGCCGAAGAAAGCGCGGGAGATGGAGGTGCTGTGCAAGGAGGAACTGCGGCGCTTCCTTCTGCAGGCGAAAGAGGATGGCTTCTACGAGATGTTCATGCTTGATCTTGCTACGGGAATGCGGCGGGGTGAACTGCTCGGATTGCAGTGGAGTGACCTCAACTTCCGCACGGGAGAACTGCACATTCAGCGGCAGGTCTACTGCGTGAACGGCAAGCTGACCGTCAACAAGCCGAAGACGAAAACCTCCGACCGCACGATCATCCTGCCGAAATCGGTGGTCGGCGTGCTGGCGGAGTATCAGAAAACGGTGGACTCGCGATGGCTGTTCCCGTCACCGATCATCGAGGATCAGCCGCGCAATCCGTCCACGGTGTATGATCGGATGCAGACAACGCTGGAACGCGCCGGATGTAAGAAGGTACGTTTCCATGATCTGCGCCATACCTTTGCGACCATGGCGATTGCAAATGGGATGGATGTGAAAACCTTGTCGGCGACCATCGGTCATGTCTCGGCGACCACCACGCTGGATATCTACTCCCATCGAACGGCGGAGATGGAAGCGAAAGCGGCGGAGAACATCGAGCGCAGTATTGGTAAGAGCGAGCCGTCGACGATTCCTGTGCCGGAGTATCCCACAGAAGAACCACCAAAAGAACAGAACGAACCGTTTACCCCTTACAAAGGTAAGATCCGCAAATCCGGCAGCGGGTGCATTTACAAAATCAACGATCATCTCTACGAGGGCAGCTTCTCGCCGACACACGCCAATGGCAAGCGCGTGAAGCATAATGTGTATGCCGAGACGCGTGAGGAGGTTGAGGTGAAGCTGGCGGAGTTGATTGTGAAAGTTAAAGCGGAGATTGCTGAGGAAAAAACGAAACTGAAAGAGGGGTGACCGGTTCGGTCACCCCTCAGTGATTGTGTTACTGTAGACAAAGAAGTAGATCAATGCTCCTGAATTAATTTTCCAACCCATCTTTTTCTGCTTGTAACCCTTGCACTTTGGCAGAATTAATTGTGGGAATGCTTTTTTTAACATCAAGAGGTTTACAGGCAATAACTCTTGGATAAATTATACTTTCTCCCATTAGTAAAGAGTAATCTCGTTTGGCCGCCTGTATAATCTGTCGAGCATTTTTGTAAAATTCTACATTGGATAAATGTAAATGTTCGAAATACTCATAGGTTACATTTTCATAGTGAGTTATTTCTACGGGATTCATGGGGAGTTGCATTGTTCCACTATGTACCATTTCCATTTCTTGAATTAGTAATGACTCTGGCACATGATTTATCCAATTACGCATTTTATTAAATTCTGATAACAGACCTGCTGTTTCGTCAGTGATTTGTGCTAATGGTATATCAAGAGTTCCGCGCGATATTCTGCTTTGAATGTGCTTGCGATATTTGAAATAGGAAATTGATGAAGTTTGACAATCACCTAATAAATTGAGTAAATAAGATATGATGTTATATGATTTATCAGATAATTCACTATAAGTTTCATACGGTATTATATCTTTATCGGAGTGCTTCTCTAATTCAAGTTCTGTTTGCTTATTGTATTTCTTTAACTTATCCATACAGAGTTCACACGAAGAAATAATTCTGCACAAATAAATACAGCAATTGTCTTTGCTATCTAAAGGAAATTGTTTTCTATCTTTTCCCATTAAAACCTCCTTGAATGTCGTTAATTTCTATATTTGAAATAGTTACTTGTAGAAAAAGCCGCAAAGCATCCCTACTTTGCGGCTCTTTCTGCGGTCATAGCCGCATCCATGGTCGGAGTGACAGGAATCGAACCTGCGCCATCTTGGTCCCAAACCAAGCGCCTTACCATTAGGCAACACCCCGAAAATATTCAATTTTTTCTCAACTATGGTCAAACCTGTGGTCAAGCCGCATTTTTCCCCGCCGCTCGATCACGATTTGCTCG
>JAZODX010000085.1:0-30618 GCA_045597265.1 Eubacteriales bacterium
GAGACCGGACTGCGCCACAATCTCGAGAACATCATCATCCTCGACGACAAGGGCTGCATCAACGAAAACGGCGGCAAGTACGAGGGCATGGACCGCTTTGCGGCCCGCAAGCAGATCGTGGCCGATCTTGAGGCAGAGGGACTGCTTGTGAAGGTCGAGCCCCACAGCCACAACGTTGCGCATTGCTATCGCTGCGGCACGGTGGTTGAGCCCATCGCCTCCCGTCAGTGGTACGTCAAGATGAAGCCCCTGGCAGAGCCGGCCATCGCCGCCGTCAAGGAAGGCGACATCAGCTATATCCCCGACCGCTTCTCAAAAATTTACCTCAACTGGATGGAGAACATCCGTGACTGGTGCATCTCCCGTCAGCTTTGGTGGGGTCATCGGATTCCCGCTTACTATTGCGACGACTGCGGCGAAATGTTCGTCTCCGAGACCGACGTCACCATCTGCCCGAAGTGCGGCTCGACCCATATGCGCCAGGAGGAGGACGTGCTTGACACCTGGTTCTCCTCGGCCCTCTGGCCCTTCTCTACCCTCGGCTGGCCGAACGATACGGCTGAGCTTGAGAAGTACTATCCCACCTCGGTTCTGGTCACCGCTTACGACATTATCACCTTCTGGGTCTCCAAAATGATTTTCATGGGACTCGAATTTATGGAACAAAAACCGTTCCCGCACGTCTTTATCCATGGACTTGTTCGTGACGCGCAGGGACGGAAGATGTCGAAGTCGCTCGGCAACGGCATCGACCCGCTGGAAATCATCGATCAGTACGGCGCCGACGCGCTTCGCTTCGCGCTGGCAACCGGCAACTCGCCCGGAAACGATATGCGTTTCTCGGACGAAAAGATCGAGGCCGCCCGTAACTTTGCGAACAAGCTCTGGAACGCATCCCGCTTTGTCCGCATGAATCTCACCATCGACGAGATCACTCTGCCCGATCCCGCCGACCTCGCCCTCGAGGATAAGTGGATTCTGACCCGCCTCAACGCCGTGACAGCGACCGTCACCTCGGCGCTGAACAAGTACGAGGTCGGCGTTGCCCTCTCCTCGCTCTATGATTTCATCTGGGATATCTTCTGCGACTGGTATATCGAGCTGGCCAAGGTTCGCCTGAATGCAAAGGATACGCCCGAGAATATCGTTGCGCAGAAGGTCATCGCCTATGTCCTCACCGAGACCCTCAAGCTCCTGCACCCCTTCATGCCCTTCATCACCGAGGAGTTTTACCTCTCCCTGCCCCATACCGATGAGAGCATCATGATCAGCGAGTACCCCGCTTATGACGATGGATTCAACTATGCGGCCGAGGCGGCCGAGATGGAACGCGTCATTGCGGCGATCCGTGCAATCCGCACCCGCCGCAACGAGATGAACGTTCCCCCCTCCCGCCGCGCCAAGGTCTACATCGCCACCGCCTTCGACGACAGCTTCAACGACAAGACGGCCGTCTTCTTTACCCGTCTCGCCTCTGCCGCCGAGGTAATCGTCGCCCCCGATGCATCCGACTTCCCCGCGCCCGATGCCTGCGTCCAGCTCGTGACCGATTCGGCAAGCATTTATCTGCCCCTTGCCGACATCGTTGATCTTGAAGCCGAGCGCAAGCGCCTGACCGGTGACCGCGACCGCGTACTGGGCGAGATCAAGCGACTGGAAGGAAAGCTGTCAAACGAAGGCTTCGTGGCCAAGGCGCCCGCGGCCGTCGTTGAGGGAGAGCGCGTCAAGCTTGAGAAGTACCGCGACACACTCGCAGGTATTGAGTCGGCACTGGCAAAGCTGCAGTGATGCCCGGGAGGGGGCTCTGCCCCCCTGCCCCCGGTCCCAAAATCTATCCGGCACGCAGTGTGCCGGTGGGTATATTTTGAGAGGAGGCATTCCCCCTATGAAAAAGCTTTTTGCCCTGACCCTGGCTCTTCTTGTTCTGTTCATTACCGCCTGCGGTGCGAACAGCGCACCGCGCGACGCAATGCTCGATGCAAATGCCGGAAATATGTATTACGGCGCGAAGGCCGAATCCGAATCGATGTCGGTCACCTCGCCGTCAGCGTCGACGAGCAAGCCCACACTCGGCTATCCGACCGATGACGCCGCACCGAGCGAGAGCAATCCCGCCGGCAGTGCGTTCCCGGAGGGAAGAAAAATCATCCGCACCATGAACATCAACGCCGAGACGAAAGCCTTTGATGAGGCCGCAGCGTCGATTGAGTCACTGACGGCATCGCTTGGCGGCTATATTGAGGCATCCTCCCGTTCGGGCGGAAGCCTGCACAGCGGCAGCTCGGTGATCGCCCGTTCTGCCTCCTACACACTGCGCGTGCCGGCCGAGCAGCTCGACGCCTTCCGCGCGGGTCTCGGTGAGGGAATCAACGTCGTCCGCGAATCGTCGGGGATTGACGATATCACCGATCGGTATTTTGACGTTGACGCTCGCCTGTCTACCCTGAGAACCGAGGAAGAACGCCTGCTGGATATGTTAGAAAAGGCAACCGAGCTCGAGTATCTGATCACCCTCGAGCAGCGGCTCTCCGAGGTACGCTATCAGATCGAGTCCTATACCGGCACGCTTCGCCGCTACGACAGCCAGGTCGCCTATTCGACGGTACGGCTGACGCTGGACGAGGTGCTGGAATACACCCCCGTCACCCAGACACCCAAGACCTTCGGTGAGCGGATGGGCATTGCCTTCCGTGACAGCTGGGCCGATTTTGCCGACGGATGCAAGAGCTTTGCCATCGGCTTCGTCTACGCCCTGCCCACCCTTCTCGTGCTGGCTGTGATCTTCGGCGGTATCGCCGCCGTGCTGACCGCAGTGATCAAGCGCGCCAAGAAGAAGAAAAAGGAACATACGGCAGAGTAAATGCCGATAAAAGGAGCCTCGGGAAATTGCCGTTGCAATTTCCCGAGGCTCTTTTTCGCGCGATTGACAAGTGCCGCCCGAATATGGTATACTGTAGGAAACAGAATGTATCGTGCACCGCACGATGCGGGCGACCACAGGTCGCCCCTACGGGAGAGGCGTTCGTTTTTTGCGTTGTGCAGATGTGCGCATCTTTGTGTACGGTTGCGGGGCGTCGTGGGTACCGCACGATACGGGAGAGGCGCGGCCCAGTGATGCGGCCTTGCGACGCGGCCTTTCGATGCGTCTCCGCGCGATACGTTCGTAGGGGGCGGCGCCCTCTGACGACCCGTCCCAATCGCGTCTGTACCGCACGATACGGGAGAGGCACGGCCCTGCGATGCGTTCGTAGGGGTCGGCGCCCTCGACGACCCGGCCCAATCGCGTCTGCGCCGCGCAATGCGGGAGAGGCGCGGCCTTATCCCATCTCTCTTTTACAGATCGGAGCATGTTATTTTATGCGGAAAATTCTTTTTTCTCTTCTCTTTCTCCTGCTTGCCCTCTGCGCAACCGCCTGCTCGGCCGAGCCGCTCGGCGAATACGCGCTTGACGGCGGCGCCGTCTGCCGCGTCTGGGGAAGCACCTCGGGCATCAGACGCCTTGAGGTAACCGACACGGCGGGAGAGACGGTCAAGTTCTCTCTCCCTGCCCCCAAGATCGAGCCGAACGCTTCGGGGGGTGTTGAGCTGATTGATCTGAATTTCGACGGCCACAAAGATATCCGCATCCAAACCAAACGCTATGCGGACGGCGATATGCTTTACCGCTGTTATCTCTGGCAGGACGGCACGCTGGTCGAATCGAATGCACTCAACCGCCTGCGCGCCCTCACGCCCGACGATGCTACCCAAACCCTAACCGCATGGGAGCTGCGCACCCTGCCCGACGAATACGAAAGCCGCGCCCGCCTCACCTACGCTTGGGTGAACGGTGAGCCGATGACGGTCGCCAAGACCGAGCTGATTCACTATACTGCGGACGAAATCTATTACCTCGCCGTCTACGGCGCCGAACCGGGCAAGCCGCTGGAGCTGCGCGAGGAAAAATGGATTTTCCCCGAGCAATTCCACGAAGAAGAAATCTGGAACGAAACGACAAATTAAAGGAAAAGAGGAACCCGCCATGAAACAGACCTACACGATCCCCGTCAAGCTCAGCGACGATCTGCTGCGCAAGCTCATCTATATCGCCGAAGCCGAAGGCCGCACGCCCTCCGCGCATTTTGCCTTTATGCTCCGCAACAACATCGCCTACTTTGAACGCACCAAGGGCAAAATCCCCCAGGATGCCCTGCGCAAAATTGATATATCGGCCTACGAAGAGCAGTAACACGCCGACAGCCCGTAAACGGGGCCCCCTCCGGCGCCTGCACCAACGCCCCTCTCATGAGGCGAGGCTTCATTTTTACCGTCAAACGGAGAAGGGAGCGCAATTGCGCTCCCTTCTCCGTTTCTTATCTTCTTTTAATGGCCGCAGCCGTGGCTGCCGCAATCGTGCGTACCGCAGCCGTGACTGCCGCAGGCGTGTCCCTCTTCGCCGTGTGCATGATCGCGGTGATTGCATCTGACGTCGGGATTGAAGTTGAGCTGATTGGCAAGCAATGCCTCCAGCGCGACATCACAAGAGCCGCTGACGCCGCCGTAAAGCTTAATCCCGGCATTGGCAAGTGCCATCTGCGCGCCGCCGCCAATCCCGCCGCAGATCAGTACGGATACGTTTTGCGCCGAAAGAAATCCGGCAAGCGCACCATGACCGCTGCCGTTCGTTCCCACAACCTCGGCAGAAACGATCCTGCCGTCCTCAACCGTGTAGATTTTAAATTGCTCGGTATGCCCGAAATGCTGAAAAATCTGTCCGTTCTCGTAAGTTACCGCAATTTTCATATGATTATCTCCATTTCATAATTTTTTTCGTTTGCTTTCCCCGGCGGAGAAAAATCTCGTCCTGTATTTTTTAAGGAAGCCTTGCAGATGTTTTTTGTGGCTGCAAAGCTTCTCTTCGCAATGCGCGCAGTCAAGGCAACGGTTCGTCACCGTCGAAAAACGCTCGGGATGCAATCGGTAGGTAAGCTCCCAGCGCAGCAGAAGAGCAAGCGCAAAGCCGAGCAGGCTGTAGGTATATAAGCTCGGAATAAACACAAGGGGCGTGAACATCATCGCGAAATCCCAATTGTAGATACGGCAGGTCGTACAGCACCGATTCTTCATGATCCACGCCTGAAAAGGGCAAAAGAAAAGGATACAGATGATATCGCACACCGAATAGCCGAGGGCAATCAGGATCAATATCCCCCTGTCGAATATCCCCCCATAATACAGCGCACCGATTACGGCGTTCATCGCCATCCACAGAACGGCAACAAGCGCCGTGACCTTGGGGGATTGATTGATCGGCGTCCCCCCCTCGCCGATCGGCACATAATTCCTTGCGAACTGCTTTTGGCATCCCATGCTCTCCAGCCTTGACGGGAAAAAGCGCAGGAACATTTCAAAAACGAAAAATACCCAGACGATTATCGGAATGATGGCGTGATAGGTCAGGACCTCGGTTCGATCCAGAATATAACATACCAGCACCGCCGCAAAAAGAAGCGAGCGCAATATCAGCTTAACGTAATGTAAAATAGAAATTTTTGATAGTCTTTTTGTCTTTGCCATTGTCAAAAGCTCTGCTTCTCCTTGATTATAAGGTCAATCCCTTTACTCATCATTTTGAGACAGCCCTCCGTTACGGCAAGGTCATCCTCACCGAGCCCCGCAAACGGCGTCCGGCGTACCGATTCGTATACCCATGTAATCTCCCTTGCCTGTCCGTCTACTTCCCGAATCGTAATCACCGCGAGCAGGATTCGTTCGATATAAACTATAGGATAGTATACGCTTTTGCCCGCCAAATGTCAAGAAAGGGATTGTGAATTTTCATCGCGGCCGTTTGTCCCGACCAGACGCACATAGCGTATCCCGGCGGTGTTCATGCGGCATTATGCGGGGTATAAGAAGGGGACGCTGAATGTGAGTGAGCTGGCGCGGGTGTGCGGGTTGAGCCGCACGACGGTGTATAAGTATTTGGGGCTGTTGGAATAGAGAAGGGGGCGCATTGCGCTCCCTTTTTAATTCGTTATTGTTCAATCGTAATCCACATAGCAGGGCGTATGCCGTCTGTTGCACCAGTAACGGTGCCATATGTAAGTATATCTCCCCATTGGATAGAAGAACCATAGGGCATTAATATTCTGGAAAAAGTAAGTGCATATGCGTTATTTTTTCCCAATGTGCGAAGCCACCAAGAAGACCCATATCCTTTGGCAGCATAAGCTGTTCGGTCACCCATAGATGCTTGCCACAAATATTTATTTGCCTCCGTAAGACTTAGCAAAAATATTTTATCTTGTGTTGCATTTCCGGGTGACGTATTATAATCAGGATTTTTATCTGGAGACAATGTAACAGTGGCAATTAGAGTTTTTTCGGCGGAAGAAAAAGATTCTTCAAAAAACTGTTGATTCAGCCATTTGCGAAGAGAGCAAGTTTCCCACGTGGAATAGATGGAATTCTTGTCAAAAGGTTGATTGTCGAGAATATATTTACTAATCACAAGAGCTTTTCCATCTTTTACGTCAAGTACTAACCACTCGATATTTTCCTTGCCATTTTGCGTATTTCCATCTTGCTCATATGTACCCAGCGAAATATAGTTGCCTACGATTGCGGCGGGTTTTATTTTTTGTCGCATAGCAGAAGCAATTTTTTGTGCGCTGTCTTTGTAGCCGTCAAGCGCTTCAAAAGCAGCGATTGCTTCGTCATACTTACTGGAATTCATTAATGCAATTGCTTCGTCGTATTTTTCGTCAAGGATTGCGGTGTTGCATGCATTTATCTTGCTTTCGCTGTCTTTGTGACCGTCAAGTGCTTCAAAAGCAGCGATTGCTTCGTCATACTTACCGGAATTCATTAACGCAATTGCATCGTCGTATTTTCCATCAAGGATTGCAGTACGACATGTAGCGGCTTTTTCCTTGCTATCTTTGTAGTTAGTTAGCTTTTCAAATGCAGCTAATGCTCCGACATAGTTTCCTTCATCCAGCAGCGCAATAGCGGCAAGATACTTTTCCTCCAATAGACAGATAGTTCTCTTTTCTTTACTGTCTTTGTAGCTATTCAAAAATAAAAACGCGTTAGAAGCTTCTGCATATTTGCCGTTCTCCATTAAAGCAATGGCGGCCAAATATTTTTCTTCGTTAATTGCATTATGGCAAGCGGTGTTTTTTTCTTCGCTGTCTTTAAAATCTCCAAGTGCCTCAAATATTATCATCGCTTTTTCGAATTCTCCGTCTTCCATTAACATTACAGCGTCATTATACTGTTCTGAAGGAATAATTACGGAATTGATTACAATATACCCGGTTATCCCGATAGCAACCAGCAATAGAATAATCAAAGAAACAAGCGCAGCCTTTTTTGCTTTGCGGACAGCTTCCCGCGCTTTTGTCTTAGCACGTTCTTTTCTTTCTTTTTCGGCGATTGCAGCCTCTGCTGCTTTGCGCTCTTCTTCCGCTTTTTCTTTGGCAATCCGCGCATCACACTCTTTGCGCAGCTCCGCCTCGTCAAAGGCTTGCAATTTTGCACGGGACTGTCGGCAGAGGTAACAATTTTTCTCGTTGTTTCGGTTAATTGCACCGCAAGTACAATACCAAAGGTCTGCTGATTCGGAGGGCATATTTACGCAGATTTCACCATACTGCAACCGAAACTGCGTTACCATCTGCGAATCCGGAAAATAGTCCCATAATGATTTTGGCAGAGGAAGAGCATCCCAATGCCCGGTGTCGTTGCACCAGACCGAATTGTCGATAAATGCAACCTCTGTAACCGCGACAGCCATTCCCCGTGTTGCGGCATCAAAAAGAGGAATCGCGGTTTTCTGCCCAAATTCCATGTCGCGCGATATGTTCAAATCGAGATATTGAAAATCCACAGCATCACCAAGCGGTCGATTCAATGTATCAAAAGGCGTTATCTTTACTCGAACTGCCTTGATCTCTTTCGGCGAGATGCTTCGGAATTTCAGTTGCGCCAGCACTTGCCCGGTTTGATTGTCTTTCAGTAACGCCCCGGCAGCAATAAGAACAGGCGCACCTTCAAGGTACAAGTTTTCGGTCAGGGAAAAAAGTCTTGAATAACGTTCACTCATAGGGAGCCTCCATTAAAGATCGGGCAGTTCGTCGCTGATACTCGTTTCCTGTACTTCTGGCGAACTGGTAGTTTTTGTAGAACGATCGGGCAACGCAACAACCATCAGCATCCCGAAAATTCCCGTCCAAAAGCACCAGCCAAACCACGGGCTTCTGCCGTGCCCCTTCATCTCTGCGATGTCTGCAAATTTTGATGCTGCAGCAAGGCAAATGGTGAGATAGATGAGAGCGATAACAATAATGATTCCTACCATACTTGATACTCCTTTGGGTTTAAGATGTATTAAAATGGTCTTCCATTTTTCTCTTATATAACAGGACGAAAAAAATTAGGCTTAAGTTTTATATTTTCGAAAAAAATTTTACAAAAAATAAAAAAGTGCGCCAGCCGGAGCCGGCGCACGAAAAACGCAAACTCCGGTTGTCGCTACACAAACCGAAACAGAACGGGAGAATATCCGCATCCTATCCACGAGGAAATTTGCATTTTTGCCAAATTCATTTCAGATAGGAATAGCGAAAAAAGGTATAACATCCCTTACGAAACATCATCCCTTAACTCTGTATTCGATTTGTGTAGCACCCTTATTATACACCCGTCAAACGCCAAAGTCAACGTTTTTGTGCGTTTTTCGGTATACCTACAAGCCTATCGGGGCCGGGTATTTGTTATTCTTCGGGCGTATTCTCGCAAATTGCCGCGCGTGGTTTTCATCCGAAAATTATCACAGTTGGTCACTTTTGTTGAAAACTTTCTTGATAAATTATCGAACTTTTCAATAAATATCTTGATTTTTTTCATTGGATGCAGTATAATCTCTATTGACAGGTTTTATAATATACAAAGAAAGTTCTCAACAGGAGGCAGCTATGGAGATCAAACGAGATCGATACTTGCAACAGCTTATCTCATATATGTGGAACGGACAGGTAAAAGTCATCACCGGCATACGCAGATGCGGCAAATCGTATTTGCTTGGCACTTTATTCTGTAATTACTTACTCGGCCGGGGGGTAAAGAAGGAGCAAATTCTTTACTTTGCACTCGATTTGGCAAAAGATATCAAGTATCGCAACCCTCTCGTGCTTGCCGAATATGTAAGAGGAATCGTTGAGGAAAAGAACGAGCGGTTTTATCTGTTTGTGGATGAAATCCAGCTGTCGGATGAAGTCCCCAATCCCTATAACAGCGATGGTAAAAAAATCACGTTCTATGAAGCCTTGAACGATCTGCGCTCGTTGCCAAATCTGGATATCTACGTAACCGGAGGTAATTCGAAAATGCTCTCCTCCGATATACTCACTGAATTCCGGGGCCGCAGCGATGAGGTTCGTGTACATCCGCTCAGCTTTTCCGAGTATTACTCTGCCGTCGGCGGAGATAAGTATGATGCCTTTGACAACTATGCGTTCTTCGGCGGTATGCCGCTTGTACTCTCCCGTCCCAACGACGCGGCAAAGATGTCCTATCTGCAATCTTTATTTGCAGAAACTTATCTGAAGGATATTATTGATCGAAAGAATATCCGGCGCAAGGACGTTCTGGATGCTGTTCTTGATCTTCTCTGTTCCTCTGTGGGTTCCCTTACCAATCCTACCAATGTTACCAACAGCTTAAACACCAAGCAGAAGCTAAGTGGTGAAAATACCGTTTCCCCCAACACCGTCAAGAGTTATATGGACTACCTGGCAGACGCTTTCCTTTTCAGTGAATGTAAGCGTTGGGATGTTAAAGGCAAGAACTATTTTGACTACCCTAACAAGTATTATTGCGAGGATATCGGCCTGAGAAATGCACGTATCGGCTTCCGCCAGCAGGAAATGACGCACATCATGGAAAATATCATTTACAACGAGCTCATTATTCGCGGTTGCGCCGTCGACGTTGGCATTGTCTACGGAACCGATACCGACAAAAAAGGCCGCACCGTGCAAGTGCCGCGTGAGATCGACTTCGTGGCCACTATCGGCGGAAAGCGGATATATATCCAATCCGCATATGCGCTTACCGATGAAGCAAAGTCCGAAATAGAGAACAGACCGTTCGGATTAACCGGTGACTCTTTCCCGAAAATCATCGTTCGTCACGACATTCGTAAACGCTGGTACGATGATCACGGTGTATTGAATATCGGTATTATCGACTTTCTTCTGGATCAGACCGTCGTTTAAGTCTGCTGCATGAGTAAAACAAAAAAACAGACCGTATCTTTGGATACGGTCTGTTTTGGTAGGGGGGGAGTCTTCTTGCAATTTGCGCCGCACTTCGGTTTTGGTCTGAAGTCGTGCGCCGCAAAATGCTTCGGTCACCGCTCGAAAAGGCCCCACCGGGGCTTTTTCTCCCTGCTTCGCCCCCCTTATCTCCACCGCAAAAAAATAAATACCGTATCCTAAAGGATACGGTATTTATTTTGGTAGGGGGAGTCTTCTTACAATTTGCGCCGCACTTCGCTTGTGTCTATGGTCGTGCGCCGCAAATTGCTTCGGTCACCGTTCAGAAACACCCCACCGGGGTGTTTCTGAACTGCTTCGACTCCCCTTATCTCCACCGTCAAAAAAACAGACCGTATCTTTGGATACGGTCTGTTTTGGTGGAGATAAGGGGAGTCGAACCCCTGACCTCTTGAATGCCATTCAAGCGCTCTCCCAACTGAGCTATACCCCCAAATTGCGGTGCTGTCTTTTCAGCGCCGCGCTGGTCGAGATGACAGGATTTGAACCTGCGGCCTCTTGGTCCCGAACCAAGCGCTCTACCAAGCTGAGCCACATCTCGTTTTTGCAGAACAGCAGGTATTATTATAGCATGTGGTTCGGGATTTGTCAAGCCTTTTTTTCGCTTTTTTCCTGCCCCGCGCCTGACTTTACGGCAGAAATTCGGCGGGGATTGTATCGGTAACGTATTTTTGGAGCGTATTCAGCGTAAAGGCGCCGTTGAGCTGTGCCCCGTGCGCGGCAACAAGCTCGGGGGTATAGTCGGCGAGACGGTAAAGTGCCAGGCTGTCGCGGGTCATGGAATAATGGGTCATGGTCGGCACGAAGACGACGTTGTCAATATACGGATCCATCCCCGACTCAATGACGATATCAAAGGTAATCAGGCCGCCGACCATATAATAGCTGTACAGCATGGTTGAAATCAGGTTGCCCGTCGAATAGGAAACGAGCGTTCGGTTTCCGTCTCTGCCCGTCAGCCATTCCATCGGCTGGATATTATGCGAGTGGCTGCCGAGAATCACGTCGGCTCCCTCATCGGCAAGCAGCTGTGCCAGGCGCTTTTGCTCGGCGTTGGGGGAGAATTTACCCTCGTCCCCCCAGTGAATGGCAACGAAAATGAGATCGGCATCGCTCGCGCGTGCGGCGGCCATCTGCCGCTTGATATCGGCGTCCTTGGCATAGGGGACGATATGTCGGCTTCCCGCCGAGAGTGCGTTGGCGTGCGACCAGTTGATCAGGGTTGCATAAGAGAGAAATGCGATTTTTACGCCGTCAATTTCCACCATCTGCAGATTATCGGCGTCGTACGCCGCGCGGGAGCAGGCGCCGAGAACCGTTGCGCCGGTTGACTTCCAATAGGCGATGCTGTCGTCAAGTCCCTTTTCGCCCATGTCAAGCATATGGTTATTGGCGATATTGACGATATCAAAGCCGACGGCAAGCAGGTCACGTCCGGCATCGGCGGGGGAATTAAAATCGGGATAGCCCGTGATGGGATTGGCGGAGGAGATGGGCGACTCGTGATTGACGTAAGCGAGGTCGGCCGAGGAAATGATTTGCGCCAGACCGTCGTACATCGGGGCAAAGGCATACGCCTGCACGGGGCCGCCGGATGCGGCCAGGGCAGCGGCGTTCTTGCGCGCGTCGGTAAAGACGGCTTCATGGATAATATTATCCCCCGCACCGACAAAGGTAATACGGTTCGTTTCGATCGGCGACTCGATGGGGGTGTCGGGTACGGGCGGCGCGGCCGTTTCGGGCGGGGTGAGCGCCTCAATCGGCGAATCCGACTTGAGCGTTTCGGCAGTATCGGGTGCGGTCAGCTGCTCGGGCGGGGTGACGGTGTCAGCAGGCGCGCCGATTCCGCAGCCGGTCAGCAAAAGCAGGGCAAGCCATGCCGCCGTCATTTTGAGAATGCTTTTCATGAATATCTCCTCTTGCCGCATCTGCGGCACTGTAATATACGCGATATATGCATAGTATACCATACCCCATCTCAAAAAGCAAGCCCCGCCAACAGCCGAAAGCGACGCAGAGGGAGCTTTTCCATATAGGGTAAATAAAAAAATTGTAAAATTTTTCACAATTTTGGGAGAAAAGGCTATTGTATTTTCAAGACTTATATGTTAAAATAAAAACAATCGATATTCTGTATATCGATAAAAGGAGCATGTTTAAGGAGCAAATTATGTACAAGGTAACCATCATTGGCGCAGGTAATGTTGGCTCGACCATCGCGTATACCCTCGCTGTCACGGGTACTGCCGATGAGATCGTTCTCATTGACCTTGACCACAAGCGAGCAATGGGTGAGGCACTGGATATCCGCCAGAGTGCCCCTTTCTGTGCGGCGATGACCATTTATGCCGGCGATTATGCGGACGCGGCAGGATCGAACATCGTCATCCTCACCTCGGGAATTGCACGTAAGCCCGGTCAGTCCCGGCTTGAGTTGGCGCAAACCAACGTAGACATCACCAAGACCATCATCCCGCAGATCACCCGCTATGCCCCCGATGCGTTCTACATCATCGTCAGCAATCCCGTAGACATTCTGACCTACACCTTCTTCCGCCGCTCGGGTCTTCCCGCCAACCACATCATCGGTTCGGGAACGATTCTGGATACGGCGCGTCTGCGTCAGCGTCTCTCCGAGTGCTACAACATCAGCCAGAAGAGTATCCACACCTGGGTATTCGGCGAGCATGGCGACACCTCGTTCATCCCGTGGTCGCAGTCGACCATTTCGGGCGTTGCAATTGATCTCTTCGACGACGTCCTTCGCGGCCGCGATGAAGTGGCACCCGATCTTAATCGCGAAGAGGTGGAAGCCTACGTGCGCAAATCGGGCGCACGCATCATTGAGCGCAAGGGCGCAACCTATTACGCAGTATCTGCGGCAGTCAACCATATCTGCCACACGCTGATGAGCCGCCTTGACCGCACCATGACGGTATCCACGCTGATGGAAGGCGAATACGGCATTACCGACGTCTGCCTGAGCGTGATGACCATCGTCGGCGGAAACGGCGTAAACGGCAAGCTTCTCTGCCCTCTCAACGATATCGAAATGGCCCAGCTGCACAAGAGTGCGGATACGCTGAAGGCCATCATCCGCGACCTGGACATCTGAGTCAGTACGGATACCAAAACCGGCATAGCAATTGCTATGCCGGTTTTTGATTGATTGGCACATAAGGGGAATTGCAAGCCGTTATTTTCCTCCACTCCGGCGACCGCGATGCAGCCAAAGTGCGCAAATGGAAAGAAGAAGCGTTCCGCCAAGCAGGAGGGCAGCGCCGAAATGATAGCCCGCGACAGTATCGATTACCGTCCCGATCTCGCCTGCGCGTACGGACAGGTCGCTCAGAAGAAGAGGAAGATACAGTGCGGTAGCACAAAAGGCAAACGCCGCGGCAATATATTCCTTCCGTTTCTGCGAGAAAACCGAGCAAAGAGCAAACCCCCACGCCGCAAGGCCAAGCAAAAGCGCGGCAAAATCCAAGATGCCGCCACGTCCCCACCCGAGAAGGGAGAGCAGCAGCCCGTCACGGCTGAGCAAAAGCAAAAACGCAAAGGAAGCAAAAAGGAAAATTCCCACGGAAATACCGACCGTCGCCAGTACCCTCCGCACCCGCTTTCGTTCCTCCTGCCGCTGATCGGCGGAGATAACCGTCATATCCCGAATCACGTCGTCAGGTGCCGCCGACGCGAGCCCCAGCAGCTCGGCCGCCGTTACGCCAAGCACGTCGGCCAGCGGCTCTATTAACGCAAGATCGGGGTAATTCAGCCCTCTCTCCCATTTGCTTACCGCGGCAACCGAAACGAATACCAGCTCGGCAAGCTCCTTCTGCGTCCAGCCCTTTGCTTTTCGCAGAGCGGAAATTTTTTGTCCCGTATATGTCTTATCCATACGACCCAACTCCTTTCTTTGGCCCCATCATATCATAAAAAGTACGCCCAAAGCAAGCGACTTAAAGTTAAATCGCAACGTTTCGGGGACATTTTGGCAAAACAGATTTTTCCCGCGCCGGATTCAACGCAAAAAGCGGCTTGAAATCTAACGATTTCAAGCCGCTTTTCCGCTCCCCGTCAGTGGGTCAGCAGAAGCATGGCAACGAACAGCAGGGCAATTACCCAGGAGCTGCCCTTGATCTTTTTCGCATCACCGCAGAATACGCCGATGATGATATACGAGATCAGACCGAATGCAATACCATAGGAAATATTATACGTAAAGGGCATAATGGCCAGCGTAAGGAAGGCAGGAACCGAAATTTTAAAATCGTCCCAGTCGATATTTTGAGGAGGCCATCATCAGAAGGCCGACGTAAATCAGCGCAGCTGCCGTGGCACAGCCGGGAACCAGCTGCGCAATGGGGCTGAGAAACATGGCAATGAAGAAGAAGATTCCGCAGAACACCGAGGTGAGGCCGGTTCGCCCGCCCGCGGCAACTCCCGCGTTGACCTCACTAAAGGTGGTGACGTTCGAGGTACCGCAGATTGCGCCCGCCGTGGTGGCAATTGCATCCGAGAGCATTCCCTCGTTCATATTCAGCGGCTCACCCTTTTCATCCATCAATCCGGCACGTGCGCAGGCGGCGTACAGCGTGCCCAGCGTGTCAAACATATCCACCATGCAGAAGGCCATTGCCGTGGTGACGACGGTCAGAACCAGATTGGCATCCCCGTGTGCCGCACGGTAAGCCGAGAAATCAAAGCCCTCGGTAAAGACACGGCCGAACGACTGCGTGCCAAACTCACGAAGGCCTCTCTGGGGCTGATAAAGCTGATCTGCAGATTGGCGTAGAAGCCGTCAACCGTGAGGCCGAGCAGGTAATATAGACCCATGCCGCCCAGAATACCGATCAGCGCCGCGCACCTTCTTCTGGCTCATGATAACGATGGCCAACAGCGTACAGAGGGTCACCGGCATGGGCATAATATCCCCCCAGGTACGTTCAAGCAGGTTAAAGGAGGCCAAATCCACACAGGTGGAGGAATTCGGCACGACGATTCCCGCGTTCTGCAGGCCAAGCAGGGCGATAAACAGGCCGATACCCGAAGGAATTGCCACGCGAACCGCCTCGGGAAGTGCGTCGAAAATTTTCTTGCGCAAGCCGGTCACCGTCAGCAGAATAAAAACCAGACCCTCGGCCAGAATCAGCACCAGAGCGTTGGCATAGGAAAGGCCGAACCCGATGCAGACGGTATAAACGAAAAAGGCGTTGAGCCCCATGCCGCTCGCCTGGGCAAGGGGAAGATTGGCCAACAGTCCGCCCAGCACCGTGCCGACCACCGCCGAAATTGCCGTTGCAATATAAATCGCACCGTAAGAAACGCCAAGCGGATTCGATCCGTCTCCAAACGGATCGGCAAACATATTGGCATTTACCATTAAGATGTACACCATGGCAAAGAAGGTGGTCATGCCGGCGATAAACTCAATTTTGACCGACGTGCCTCTCTCCTTCAGCTTAAAAAATTTGTCCATTCTGTCTCTTCTTTAGCGTAACGCGGAAAACCGTCTTTCCGTCTTTGCTATTTATTATACCATATTTTTGACAAATTTCCACCCTCTTCTCTCATAAAAGAAAAAATTTTTCCTCTATCCGCAGAGCCGCTTGACAGCGGGTACCGCCCGTGATAAAATAAATGTACAAATTTATCTTGCCGAGGTGTAAAGATGAAGATTGCCACTACAACCGAAGGGCTGAGATGCTGGCCCCTGAGCGACGCCGAGCGCGTTCGTCTGCTCGCCGAATGTGGCTTCCGCCATATTGATTTTTCGCTGTATATCAAGCCTACCCGAAATTGGGAATATTTTGCCGATAACTGGCAGCAAAGAGCACTTGCGCTGCGCACGTTTGCCGACGAGCTCGGTGTGGATTACGTACAGGCGCACGCACCCAACTGCAATCCGCTGGATCCGGCCGAGGCCGAGATTTCCTTTGCCGCCATTGCCCGCGCGCTGGAGGTATGCGCCCTGCTCGGTATCCCCCGAATCGTCTACCATGCAGGCTGGGAGAAGGGGCTTGACCGTGAATCCTCGATGAAGTGCAACCGCGCCTTCGTGGAGCGACTGATCCCCACCCTCGAGAAAACGGGCGTAATGCTTTGCATGGAAAATTCCACGGTTCGTCATATGTACGGCAACTATTATTTCTGCGACGGTGAGAGTATGCGGAATTTCATTGAGGAGATTAACCATCCGCTCTTTGCCGCCTGCTGGGATACCGGCCACGCCAACATCGACGGCGATCAATACCCCCATATTCTGGCGCTGGGTAAGCATCTCAAAACCGTACATATCAATGACAATTTCGGCGATGCAGACCACCATCTGCTGCCCTATATGGGAACGCTGAACGTGGACGAGGTTATGCACGCGCTCATCGACGTTGGCTTTGACGGCTGCTTTACATTGGAGGAAGCGGCCACCCTGTCCTTCCACGACAACTGGCTGCGCCCCCGCCACCCCTTCGCTCGGGATACGCGTGCGCTCAATCCGAGCCTCGCCATCGCCCGCAAGCAGTTTGAATTGAGCTATACGGTGGGCGCAGAAATTCTTGCCGCCTATCAGCTCCCTGTGGAATAATCCGCTGCAGTCGGCCGATTTGTCCTGCATAAAAAGGCCGCCGCCCACCTCGGGCGGCAGCCTTTTTTCCGTTTACGAGGCACGTTTTTACAGCTTGGTTCCGCATTGGCTGCAATACGCACTGTTCTCGTGCAGCTTGAATCCGCATTGGCTGCAATACTTCGGAGGAAGTGATTCCTTCTCCTCCCTCACCACACGGGGCGGTTCGCTGACAGTCGGCGGACATGCCACCTCCGGCGTCGCATTAACCGTCGGTACGTTCCCACGATACGGCGCAAAAAGCGGTCTTCTTTTGCCGAAATAGACCCAGGTCGGGATTGCCCAGATCAAAACGCCAATGACGGACCCTATCGTTTCTGCGATGGTTCCCGCACCGAGATTCCCATAATATGCATATATTCCCATAGCAAGGAAGGTATCAAGGATGTACCACGCATACATACAGTACAGCATAATGACACCGCTCCACTGTTTTTTATACAGCCCGATCGCGGCAAACAGCTGAATAACGAACTGGATTGCCATTTCGACCACACCGATCAAATTAGCATCAAGCAAATAGATAAACAGATTTGCGCCGGATACGACCAGCCAGAGAATAACCAGGACTTTGAGGATCGTATAGTACACCAGCGGGGTGCCTTTTTCCGAAAAATATTTTGGTTGAATCATCAGTATCTCTTCCTTTGCTTTTTTTACAGTATAGCATAACTTTGCCCAAATGTAAAGCACCCTGCCTACTTTGAAAAAACTTATTGTAGGAAAAAACTCCGCACGGCGAAGAAGCGGATGCCGCGCTAATGCGCGGCACCCGCTTCTCGCATTCCCGACCCGGGCCGGGTTATTTCTTGCTGATCACTTTTTTCTGCCAGGACGTTTTGCCGCATTCCGGACAGCGCATATATCTCGTCCGTCCGATATGCATGGCACCGAAAACCTTGCCGTATTTCGGAACGTACCGATGTCCGCAATGCTTGCATTCGTAGTAGCCTGCTTTTTGCTCGATTTTGATGGCGAACGGCGTGGCCACAAGCAGCGGAACCAAACCTGCACCGACAATGACGCCGCTCATCCATTCCTCCATCGGAATGACCAGCGCAATGATGACCGCCGCAATCAGCGGCAGGACACAGCATATGCCGAGCACGAGCTCCGCCAGAAGCAGTCGCTTATCGCTCTCTTCCTTCTGCTTAACCATCTCAAGCAGATTGTTTTCCATTTCCTTATTGTAGTTTTCCATACTGACTACCTCCCCACATAATAAATCGTTTACATTGATCCCGAGAATACCGCACAACTCCAGCATGATCGAGGAATCAGGCATTGCTTTGCCCGTTTCCCATTTCGATACAGCCCGGTCGGTGATATTCAGCTTTTCTGCCAGCTGCATTTGTGTCATGCCGACTTTCTTTCTGCACGTGGCAATGAACCTTCCCGTTTTCAACTGATCCATAATCTGTCTCCTTTCGTTCTCAGTATACCGCATCCGATACGCAAAATCTACATACTAACGGTTGAATGGGGAGAACTCAACCGTCGGTAGAGTAAAAATCCGGGGCGTAATTCCGCGTTTTTTCATGCATATGCCCGCTTGGGACCGGCCTTTTTCTTTTGCGCATCCGGTTTCGTTTCAATGATCAGAAACTTTCGCTCCGCACGAATGACAGAATTCTGCATTTTCCATCAACCTTCTTCCGCAATGCTTGCAGAAGAAGGAACCTTTCCGGTTCGCAGCAGGAGCCTTGTTTTCCGTCGGCGATGAGGCGGTGTTGGGAACCCGATAAACAATTTCGGACGGCACCTTCGCCGTACTCTCCGCGGAAGCTGCCTTGCCGCCAAACAAATGTGCTCTTTTTTTGAAATAGATGACGTTGCAAATCAAGAGAACCGCACCGATCAGCGGTGAAAAAATTGCGCTGACGTCCATTGGCTGTTTGGTAATTCTGGGAACAAGAAGGGCATAGATAAACGGAGCAATACCCAAAATAACGCAAAAAGCATAAAACATTTGGGGTGTCTCCGGTGCAAAATGCTCCATTTTCAAAAAAAGGAAAAATGTATAGACCGCAAATGCAATCCAGAAAATACCGTACAGTTTATCTGCGTCCTGCAATCTGCTTCCGTAATTTGCATAAACCTGCTCAGGCGTGACCGAACCAGATACGCTGTGCAGATAAATTCCACCGGTTAAATACAGCATACCGTACATAAGTTGATAGATTGCACCCGCAATCAGCGCAAAATTGGTCAGAAACTTATACCACTTCATACCGAGCGGCTTGTTGTTTTTCATTTTTGATGAATCCATTTCGTTCCTCTTTTCTAAAAGGTAATTTGATCATATTTTGTAAGGAAGAACCGCAAGTGATATTCTCCCTTGCTCCGAACAGGTAGGGGACCGCCCGCGAGGAGGGTGACCATAGGCATCGGAGGTTTTGACCGAGCGCTCATCCCATTTCAATCCACACTCCCGCGAGGGGAGTGACTCTATTTTTGTCAGCAGTATGATGGACTTGATAAATTTCAATCCACACTCCCGCGAGGGGAGTGACGCGCGGGCAGGTCGGCGAAAAAATTCGCAGACGCAATATTTCAATCCACACTCCCGCGAGGGGAGTGACAACGGAGTAATATACACGGGGAGGGCGGAGTGATATTTCAATCCACACTCCCGCGAGGGGAGTGACTCGACACGGGTAACATGATAAGAACCGGTAATAGATTTCAATCCACACTCCCGCGAGGGGAGTGACACCGAGATCCCCGGCTTCTACTACTCGAAGTATCAATTTCAATCCACACTCCCGCGAGGGGAGTGACTTGCTGAGGGCGACCACCGCCGCGTCGTCCTGCATATTTCAATCCACACTCCCGCGAGGGGAGTGACCTTGTTGAACAGCGTGCGAACGAGATAGCAAAACAATTTCAATCCACACTCCCGCGAGGGGAGTGACATGGTACAATGTCGAATTACCATACAATACACAAATTTCAATCCACACTCCCGCGAGGGGAGTGACGAACAATTAACTTTAGATCTTCCGGGGTGATTTATATTTCAATCCACACTCCCGCGAGGGGAGTGACCTTGTTCGGGTCTGTGACCGTGACGTTTCCGAGTTTATTTCAATCCACACTCCCGCGAGGGGAGTGACGCAAGGGAGGGGTTGATTATCGCAACGAGAAAAAAATTTCAATCCACACTCCCGCGAGGGGAGTGACGCGCCTTTTGCGCCCTTCGGCATACGCTTTTCGTATTTCAATCCACACTCCCGCGAGGGGAGTGACGTTGGCTGAATCGTTGGCCAAAGTAATCAACGGATTTCAATCCACACTCCCGCGAGGGGAGTGACAGGAAAACCGCACAGATCGGCTCGACCGCCGAGCGATTTCAATCCACACTCCCGCGAGGGGAGTGACCACCTTCGCCATCAATCTTGTGTAATGGAGGTATATTTCAATCCACACTCCCGCGAGGGGAGTGACAATTATAATTTCCGCCGTTGCTGCGACAAGTTCTGATTTCAATCCACACTCCCGCGAGGGGAGTGACTGGGAATCTTGCGGGTTACGCCCAGCACCTCAAGATTTCAATCCACACTCCCGCGAGGGGAGTGACTCAATTTATGAGCCTTCCGTGCACGATGCATATTATTTCAATCCACACTCCCGCGAGGGGAGTGACACTTATGGAAAACTATGAATCCGAATGTGATGACATTTCAATCCACACTCCCGCGAGGGGAGTGACGTCAACGATAAAAAAATAAAGGAGTGTATACACCATATTTCAATCCACACTCCCGCGAGGGGAGTGACTAGGACGAAACCGAGGGGAAAAACGCATGCCGGGTATTTCAATCCACACTCCCGCGAGGGGAGTGACCGGCAAGGATCGAGCGCACCGCCTCGTCAGGGCACGATTTCAATCCACACTCCCGCGAGGGGAGTGACTTACCGACAATAAAATCCCGTCTTTCCGCATATATCATTTCAATCCACACTCCCGCGAGGGGAGTGACCGGCGCGGGTACTTGGTGCGTTACCTATGCAAAGATATTTCAATCCACACTCCCGCGAGGGGAGTGACGGAAGGGGACGAAAAAAAGCGCCTCACGATAGAAATTTCAATCCACACTCCCGCGAGGGGAGTGACCTTTCCGACTTCGAATATACGAACGCCCAGAAGGTGATTTCAATCCACACTCCCGCGAGGGGAGTGACCTTTCCGACTTCGAATATACGAACGCCCAGAAGGTGATTTCAATCCACACTCCCGCGAGGGGAGTGACACACGTTCCGCGATCACATGGACGACAGCCGCTTATTTCAATCCACACTCCCGCGAGGGGAGTGACTTGGTGTTAATTATTTGCTGACAGATGATGTAGAATTTCAATCCACACTCCCGCGAGGGGAGTGACGTCAGACGATATAATAAATTTTGACAGATACACGATTTCAATCCACACTCCCGCGAGGGGAGTGACTGCAAAATCAAACAAAAATTCGAAAGATTTTGCGCATAATAAACATAGAATACCGAAGATTGCTTCCAATATTGAATATGCCATGAACAAAGTTGGGCCAAATCACAGGATAAACGTGCTAATTTACGCGCGAACGTTCCTGCGTTTCCTTGTTTGCTTTCTCTTCGCACCGATCAAATGATCATCGGATCGTCCGGCAAATAGGTTTCCTTGAAACCAAAATGTTCAATCTTATTCTCATAGTTATTTCCGAGATAATAGAATCGCAGGCTGTCTTTTTCTTTGTCGATAATTTCAAGCAACTTTGCCTGCAGCATCCGGCACTGTACAGGGTCAAGTTTACATTCGAACACCGAATTCTGCACACGCTGTCCGTAGTTGACACATTGCTTTGCAATCTGTCGTAAACGCTTTTTTCCTGCTGTAGTTTCTGTATTTACATCATACGTAATCAATATCAGCATCGCTTTTTCTCACTTTCGGAAAAATGGCGGATATGCATCAAGATCGCCGCGCAAATACCGTGCAAGAAGCATTGCCTGAAGGTATGGTACCATCCCCCATGGCATTTTTTCCCCAAGCAAAGGGTGCGTCAGCGTATCCTTTTTCTTCTCCTGCCAGTTTTTCAAAAAAACTTTTCGTCCGGTATTGTTCAGCAGAACCGCACCTGTCGATTGATATTCAAAATCACTCTCACGGACCATACGGTTGTTTATCAGGGTTAACACAAAACGGTCCGCCATACAGGGACGAAGTTCCTCCATCAGATCCAGTGCGAGTGAACTTCGTCCGGGACGGTCACGATGCATAAATCCGACATATGAATCCAGTCCAACACTTTCCAGTGCTGCGGCACAGTCATGACTAAGCAAGTTGTAAGCAAATGACAACATTGCATTCATGGGATCCAATGGCGGACGCCGATTTCTGCCATGAAATGTAAACACATCTTTCTGATTCAGAATCATTTCGTCAAGTACGCCGAAGTATACCGTTGCTGCTACTCCCTCCAATCCTCTTAGAGAGTCAAGATCCGTACATTCCATAATAGAAGCAAATAATTCTTTCAGCTGAGCGGAAGCAGCAGTAAGTTTTTCCACATCAATCCGCATCCCATGATCCCGGCGTGTACGATCGATGCTGTGCTGTGCGTTATATACTTTGCCAAGAATCATATTTTTTGCAATTTCACAACTTTCTGTCGCATCGTCAGCTACCCGGTATTGTTTTCGACGAAGGAGAACATTTCCACTGCTCTCTCCGGCAACCCGTGCAAGAAATTTTCCGTTCGGTTTGCAAAAAGCAAAGGAAATATTTCGTTCGGCACAGGCTCCCATCAGGGCAGGAGATGCACCGGCATGGGAAAAAGTAATAATACTTTGCAGCGTGTGGAGGGGATAGCGTGCCACAGTTTGACCATCACGGTTTGCAAGGATATTCTCCCCGTCCAGAGAAAGATAGATGTCGTCGGAGGTGACAAACAAGGTATTTAGCAGCTGTTTCATTCTGTTCCCTCCAATGCCGCAGCAATGTACTTTTTCACAGATGTCTTACGAAACAGTTTAGGAAGACATAGTTCTTTCAGCGAACAGGCATTACATGATTTGGATGGTTTCACTGTCGGAGTGTGTCCTCGTTTATAGCAATCGTGCATTTCTGTAAGGCATTCACGGACTGTATGACGCATTTCATCCGTAAACTCTACGACCTCACGACGACGTGTCTCACCATAGAATAATGCTCCTTCCGGAATATCACAGCAAAGCATTTCTTCCAGACACATAGCCTGTCCACACAGCTGCAGCCGGTCAGCAGGAGTATCTTTAGGTTCCCCTTTTTTATATTCCACGGGATACGGCTGCCACAGACCTTCTTTTCCCTTCAGTGAAATTCCAGCATCTTGTCGATGATATTCCAGAACGTCGCATTTTCCGGATACGCCCAAAACAGAGGAATGAATACTGATGCCGCGAAGAATGTATAAGTCCCCCCGGCTCTCACAGAAAGACGAATCATGCGCTTTTTCATGCATCAGATTGCCTTCCATGGTACGCAGGTTTTCTTCCCACAAATTTTCGATATGGATCAGTGCCCATTGCCGTCGGCAGAACACAAAATGCTGCAAACCGGACAGCATCAGATAATCGTCTTCCGGATACATCATGCCATACGGGTACAGGTCACTCCGTCAGGGAGAACAGTTTCATCTATCGTCACAGAATAATCACTGTAGGAACGTGCAGGAGAACCATCATTTTCTCTGCGTTCAACATGAACGGATTCAAACAGTTTATGGGCAGGTGCACAGCCAAGCTCAGAGTCATGCTTGAATACAATCAGTTCGCGGACAGCCATTTTCCCTCTTGCGGCAGAGTGATCGAATTCAAACATATTCAGAATGGCATTCCAAAGAAGTTCGAGGTCGTCTTCCGTGAATCCGGTGACTTTTCTTGCGAGATTTGCGGAAATATACCCTTCACACCGGTACAGACCATAGGGAATGATGTATTTCCGTCCCATTTCTGTTTCTTTCTTTTCTGCATCTGCTTCGGTGGTAATGGCAACACGGGTGATCGTTACTTCCTGAGGTACAACAGGTTCGATGCTTCGTGCAAATCCGAGCTGAACCGGACCACGCACCTGTCCACAATTCAGTTTATCTTTCACAAAAGTAGTCATGACAGCACCAAATGTACGAATATCAAAGAAATTCAGACACATCCAGGCACAGATTTTTTTGTCCAGTTCCGGGTCATCCTTCTTTTTTTCTTTGACATTCTTATCTGTCAGATGCAACGCCAGATAGGCTTCATTATCGCTCCGGTTCAGCGGAACATTGTCCTTGATGTAGATACGATATCCGGTTTCATCTTCCTTGACAGTTTCAATATAATTACGAATTTTGCGTTTCAGACATACATCGGTCACCAGACCAAGACCGGTTTCGGGATCCACACGAGGCATATTACCTGCATCGGGGTCGCCGTTGGGATTTCCGTTTTCCACGTCAAAGAGAATTACAAATTCATAACGATTCTTGATGATTTCAGCCATTTTCGGTTTCCTCCTGTTTCTTTGTATAGAGTGCGGTATGCTGATGATAATAACCAAGCTGGAAGGCCCCCTGTTCGGGAAGTGCCATTCTTGACGGATAGGAGATCGGGAGAAGATTCATAATTTCATCCCGTTCTCTTCCCAGAGTGATCGCATAACCCGGTTTATCACGGCGCAGTTTCTTGAGATGATTCTCCGACAGATTGATTAAAACCGGAAATACCACAGCCGGAGTTGCGGATGCGGAATTAAAATATTTGTCCTTGATTGTGGAATTGAGTCCCGGATTGGTATCGGACTGAATTTTTTCAAGGACAGCAAACAGACGTCCGAGACAATAGGGCAGACACGAAGTTTCGCGGTTGAGGGACACAGTCAGCACCTCCTTCGGTACAAGTTTTTCTTGATTGATTTTCAGGTAATAGGCTTTCAGAATGGCGGCTCGTTCACGGTTGATCTGATGATCGGCGCGAATACGGAGCGTAATGCCGTTGAGAAGCGTTGCGGGATAGCGGGTATCGTTGAGAACTGCCTGCAGAACAGCTCCGGCCATGTTCGGCGAAGGAGATTTGTCACGAGAATTCATATTGACCGTTTCCTGCAGCATCTGCCAGATGGGAACAGTGTCAAACGGGTCATAAGACGTGCGTGCAATTTCCATGCGGTTATAGTGATTCTGAATATTCTGCAGAAATCCTCCAAAGGTATTCCGAAGAAAAAAACGTACGGACAGTCGGGCTGCATTGGGGGAAATTCCGAGGAGATAAAAGGTGCGGTTGGGATCAAGAAGCGTTTCACTGAATTCGACCTTTTCACCGTGAAGAAGCATTTTTGTTTTCTCACGAAGCTCCGCGTCGGAATACGGTGTCGGTGTACCGCCCCACATTCCCATAAATAACCCCTGATACGCAGGTTCCGCTCCTTCCGCCCAGAAAAGGACAGTAGTATCTCCGACACGGGAAATATGCTCGGTATCTGTCAGCAGATAATTCAATGCAGAGGTATAGGCAAATGCGGCATATTTACCGGTGGGCGCATTCAGATTCTGCTCTTTGCCGTAGGAACAGAAGGCCGGCGCATTAAAAGAAACGAGTGCAGCACCGGCAGACTGAGCGCCGACAACCCCTTTGATAGCAGGATGGGTTGATTCGACGGAGCCACGTTTTCCGGTAACGAGACAGGTCATTTCCGGACCGTCTCCGGCAGATTGATAGTGTGTTTGCCATGCCTGTCTTACCGCCTGATCTTCATGGACACGCAGCCCGCGGTAATAAAAAATCATATTGCCACCTGCCAGAAGTTCCTCCCACTTTCCCGAAAGAGCAGGATGCTCCGAAGCCTTTTCGGGCTTCCAGTTTGCAAAGAATGCAAGAACTGCGTTTGCTGCATCAGATCCTACCCCCTCAAGAATTTTTTCGTGAAGTTCGCAGCAGGCTTTGAAACAAGCTGCCGTTCGTTCGGGTTTTCCCTTGCTGTCAACACCAAGTATATAGCCGGAATGATCGCAGAGAAAATTGGGGGCAATATTCACGGCACGCTTGACCGGAGCGGGAACGTCGGTCAACAAGGGCTTATGAACCGTTTTGCTTCCTTTTGTTTCAATATCGCCCAATAAGGAGACTTGCAGAAGTTCTCCATTACCATCAATTTCCAGTTGATATTGTACCTTCTGCTTACTCCAACCGGGTGAAGCAATCTGATTCTTTGCCACAAGATCTTCGTAAAGCTGTACAAGCGCCTGAAGGATCATCCGATCACCTCCTCACGGGTCGGAACCGTCAAAATTCCGTTATTCAATTGGGCCCGAAAAAACAGAGGATAGATATTCTCCGGATCGCGGTAGTCCATGTCCCAGAGCATATAACCGAGATTATGATTACCAAGAAGCTCCGTCGGACATTTTGGCACAGTCTCGCACATGGCAAAGTTTACCGGAAACTCACGGCAGCCGAAATATGGGGAATGGTAACATTGTCCACGGAGGATCCTTCGTTTGATGATATCCTGAAATTTCCCGGGATTGTCTGACGGAGCGGCATGAGGCGTCATATCAAAATGTGCTTCGATTACATATCGGACTTTCCGCAACACCATAGCCGCACGTTGCTGGATTTCCTGGGAAGTTGCGAGATAAAGCTCCCCCGCACCACGTTCCATAAGTGTTTTGACTTTGGAGGCAGAAATAGTTGCTTTCACTTCATTGCGGCGAATATTCGTAAATCGGATCGGATTACAAACATAAATACGATCGATTCTCCACACAAGCCCCGGATGCCAAAAAATAGCTTCCAGGATCCCTCGTGCAGCTGACGGTGTCATGACATCGTAACTGACCCGCTCCGTTTTCATTTCAGGACGTGTGAAACAGGCATATTCTCCCCAGACTTCAAGACGAATGGACAAATCGGTCACTCCTTTCTGTATTGGATTATGTTGGAAGTTTGCTTACAAGTGTATTATAACACTGAAATGTATGTTTGTCAATACGATTTTTCATAAATAATATCGTATAATAAATTATAAGGAATTACACTTGATTTTCTTAAAAAGTGTGGTATAATAATAGAGTCATCTGAATTTCTCGGATGTGGGTTGAAATATAAACAATATCGTATGAAATACGAACGAAACTCCCGGATATCCTTATCAGGAATTATTCCGGGAGTTTCGTTCACACTTAAATAAATTCTGCTTTCCCGGTATCCGCAGTCAGAGAAAGTCCAGTGTCGTTGTTATACAAATCTATATTTGTCAATACAAAGAAATCATTTCCGATCATTTCAATATCTCCTGCACTGTAGAGTGCTTTGAAGTGATCTTCGTAAATCGCGACACTGTACTGCCCAAGCTGACGAATCAAATTCCGGGTTACTTCACCGTATCGGTATTGTTCAACAAGCTGTTCCCCTTCTCCAATCGGGATACAAACGGTTTTGGTATCACTTTCAATCAAGTGAAACTGTTCGGCTACTGTTCGGATAGGCATAAGAGCACTATCAAGTTGTCCCAGAATATTATGACGGTCAGTTGCCGGATCTCCTTTGCTCTGATAATATTCTTCAAAAAACTGCCGTACCGCCGTCTGTGACGCAATGTCTTTCTGTGTCCGAAGAACAACCCGCGCAGCATCGATTGCCTGCCTGAACAGTAGCGGCGGATTCTTTTCAGACTTAAAAATGGTAACAATACTGTCTTCCCGTCTCCGGTCTCCTTCTCGGTTACATCTTCCGGCAGCCTGCAAAATTGAATCCAACCCGGCTTCTTCGCGATAGACAACCGGAAAGTCCACATCCACTCCTGCTTCGATCAGCGATGTAGAGACAACACGGCAGGGAAGATTCTCTTTTAATCGTTTACGGATATCCGTTAAAATTTTTTTACGGTCGGACGGAGTCATGAGAGTGGACAGATGGAAGGAAGAACCATCCTTATCCAACAAGGTATAAAGTTCGTATGCAGCTGCCCGACTGTTTACAATGCACAGTACCCGTGTATGAGAATTCAGTTTCTCGGCAAGCGCTGCCGGAGACATTCGCTCAGTTTGACGGAAAGTAACCCGTTTGAAAATTTCATCTTTCTGCAATCCCGGCGGACAGAGTTCAACGGGAACGACATCCGGCAGATAGTCTTTGAAGAATGGCTCCAGAACAGGCTGCGTTGCTGTACAGAGAACGGCAGTAACGCTGTAGTGCGCAACCAATTGGGAAATCGCATGAATACAGGGGCGCAGATATGGAAGCGGTAACATTTGCGCTTCATCAAAAACAATTACACTGTCTGTAATGTTGTGCAACTTGCGGCATCCGGAATTCCGGCTTGCATAAAGAGATTCGAAAAACTGCACCGCCGTAGTTACAATAACCGGAGCATCCCAGTTTTCGGTTGCTCGTGCCAAATGGATATTGTTTTTATTTAACTCTTCATTGGCATCATCCTTTGGACTCTGCTCCTTACCGTTGTTATAAATAACACCGCTGTGGTGTTCAAGAACATTTTCTTCTCCGAGAATTTTTCGGAATGTTTCCGCCGTCTGTTCTATGATGGAAGTATACGGAATGATATAAATAATACGGCGGCGAGGCCGATCCGAACGTATTGCACGGCGCAAGGCAAAAGCAAGCGAGGCAACCGTTTTCCCCCCACCTGTCGGAACGGTAAGCGTCAACAAATCAGACGATTCGGTTTCCGCACGTTCCATGCAGGAGGTAAGAATCTCACAGCGTCTGCCGTTCAGTTCATTTTTCGGAGGAAACCAACCGGAGATATATGCATCCAGTCTGCGGTTCAGTTCCAACATATCCGCATAAGATGGCTCGATATACGGGTCTCCGCACATAAATTCGGCTGTGTCGAGGAAGTCAGCATCAACGAGACAGGAATACAGCATTCGGATGAAAAAAACATCCGTAAGGCGGTCCTTCATAACATACTCCGGAAGTGTTGCTAAGGGAAGCGAAATCTCATTCTCCCAGGCGGAGTAATTGCAGAGATCGCCCTTCATTGCGCGGTTTAAGCGTGCAAAGGCAGTAGAACCGACAAGATCATCACGAGAACCATTGTTAGGAAGCCCGCTGTGATGAGCAAGTACCGCATACGCCGCATAGTCATGACCGCGTTTACAGCATTCAACGGCGCCCGCTGTGGAATGATCAACTTTTCTGCCGTTATTTTTCAATCGATTCTGGAATTCAGCAGAAAATTTTCCAATGTCATGTGCCATTCCGGTAAGAACACCCATTTCATGAGCACCGAAGTGAGATGCAAATCTACCGCACAGATCGGCAGTTTGGGTGAGATGCTCAAGATTGGTTTGTTCGCGTCCGTCCGCTGATATATGGCTAAGATATTTTGACATAGAATTCCTCGAAAAATGTTTATGAATTATTTAAAGTGCAATTTGTTATAGAACACCATATCCACATAATAGTGGTGGTTTGCAAAGGTTACACGCTACTGTGTGCCAACGAACATAAATTCTCGTCCAAGCTCAAGCAGAAATTTTTCAATCTGCTCTATGCGAAAGAGCAATCAGGATGCATTTTCTGCCCTGTAACCTACTAATAATTCTCGACAACGAACACTCTATTATGCCCCTGATAGAGAGCCATCTCTCCGGTTTTCATTCGAATAAGCAATTCCTGCGACAATCCTTAATAATGCTTTTTCCGAGCATTTCTATGTAATAGTTCATATAACACATCAACTGTGTAAAGAAATAACAAAACAAAAACCGCGTGGAATCCCTCCCACACGGTTGCTTTGGCTGGGCCAACGCCCACCGTTAAATAATTATACCACAAAATTCGTTATTTTTCAATGTATTGGGCATTTTTCCTGAATAAATTCGCCAAGTTTAAGGTACAACGTGGTTTGATATTCAATTTTCAGGGTTCCGGTGTAGGTTCCTCGTCGGACCCTACACTAGTAACCAGTGGGAAAGCCCAAAAGGTACCCCTCGACGCCAAAAAAATTGAAAAAATAAAAAAAGAGCCTGTTTTGCTCGATAAGCAAAACTGACTCTTCAAAAAGAATCATATTAACTTGTTAGCCAATTGGAACCATTCCTTTTGGCAAAAAATCTTTTTTTTCGTTACTCAAGTTGCAAAAGTGTTGCAAAAACGATTTCACGAAAATAGGGAATCCCGAAAACCCTTGATATTACTGGGTTTTTCGGCACATCAAAACCCGTTTAGACCACTCCCACTCGCTCCTGAAAAATAAATCTTAAACAGATTTGCTTATGGGATTTAGCTCGAGGTCTTAGGATTATTTCCATTATTCAGACAGCAGGGGCTATCTGATTTTTTGTTGCCATACTGTTGCCAAACTTGGAATTGTAACGGCGGCGAAATCCTTTAGATTATTTATATTATATCAGATATTACAGTGATTTTCAATACTTCGAGAAAAGTTGATACGATCAAAAGCTCCCTCCGGAACGGTGGGAGCCTCATATTTTTTGTTATTCATGCGGTGGTGCGTTTATCTTCCGCTGATCTGACGGCGGCAATAGATACGACTTCCGAGCCAAGCCAGCAGCGCTGCGGCGCCAATGTAGACGAGGGGAACGATCTGATACGAGGTGAACTGCGTCCCAAACAGAGAAACCAATCGAAGATCAAAAGTGTTCCACATGGCCAGAAAACAGGTAGGTAGATAATCCCATATCTGT
>JAZODX010000086.1:0-3029 GCA_045597265.1 Eubacteriales bacterium
ATCACCTCCTATATCTGTCCCCTTATGTATATGAACAACCCGCTCTGCAAGAAGATGCCCGTCATCACCTCGTCGAATAAGCTCCGCACCTACACCTCCGCGCGCTACTACACCGACGACGAGATCCTTGCAGCAATCACGAAAGGAGCCAAGTAAAGATGAGAGAATTCAAAGGACGCGTTGTAACCCCCGGTACGACCAGCGCTGAAGCTGTTGTTACCACACAGGGCTTCAATACCCTCGCATCAATGCAGATGGCTCTGCAGTTCGGCGACAAACAGACCAAGTGCGGCGACCAGAACAACCCCGAGCTCAACGGCAAGCCCCTCTGCGGCAAGGCTCTCTGTCTGCCCCAGACCATCGGCTCGACCACGGGCGGTCTTGTTCTCTACTGTGCTTGCGCGATGAAGCGCCAGCCCGCTTGTATGCTCTTCTCCGAGCACATCGACTCGCTCGCAGCCGCAGGCGCAGTCCTTGCAAGCGTTTGGTGCGAGGACATCAATATGCGCGTTATCGACTGCCTCGGCGAGGAATTCATCAATTACGTAAAAGACGGGATGACCGTCACCGTCAAGGAAGACGGCGTGGTAGTTGTTGACTAAACCACATATAAATATTTTGGAGGAGCCCGCAAGGGTTCCTCCAATAACATCTTTTTTCGGAGGCACAATTTGATAAGTTTACTCTCAAAAATCTTCATCAAGGACAGCTCGGATACCTCGTCGCCCGCGGTGAGAAGCGCCTACGGCACTCTTTGCGGCATTATGGGAATTATTCTGAACGTCCTGCTTTTCGCCATCAAGCTTCTTGCGGGCGTTATCAGCGGCTCGATCTCGATCATGGCTGATGCCTTCAACAACCTCACCGACGCGGGCTCCTCGGTCATCACCCTGATCGGCTTCCGTATGTCGGGTCAGAAGCCCGACCGCGACCATCCCTTCGGTCACGGAAGAATTGAATACATCTCGGGTCTGATCGTTTCAATGCTCATAATCCTTGTCGGCTTTGAGCTTGGCAAGACTTCTGTGGGCAAGATCATCACCCCCGAACCCGTCGAATTCAGCATTGTTGCCGTCATCATCCTTGTCTGCTCGATCGCCGTCAAGGCTTATATGGCTCTTTACAACTTCCGCATCGGCAAGAAGATCTCCTCTGCGGCTATGCGCGCAACGGCGCAGGACAGCCTCAACGACACGATCGCCACCGCTGCGGTACTTCTCTGCCTCATCATCTCGCGCCTCACCTCGTTTGATATCGACGCCTACTGCGGCCTTGCGGTTTCGGGCTTCATTCTCTTCTCGGGTCTGCGCGCGGTCAAGGAAACGATGGATCCCCTTCTCGGCACTCCCCCGAGCGAGGAATTCATCAAACAGATCGAAAAGATCGTTTATTCCTATGAGGGCGTCGAGGGCATTCACGACCTGATCGTTCACGATTACGGCCCCGCGCGCACGATGATCTCGCTCCACGCAGAGGTTTCCTGTGATTCCGACCTGCTTGAAACACACGATATGATCGACAACATAGAGAAGGAATTGCAGGAGCCTCTGAATTGCGACGCCGTCATCCATATGGATCCGATAGCGACCAACGACGAGCTGACCAACTCCGTGCGCGAAAAGATCGCATCTCTCGTCACCTGCATCGACGCAGCTCTCACCATCCACGATTTCCGTATGGTCACGGGTCCCACGCACACAAATGTCATCTTCGACGTTGTCATCCCCTATGACTTCAAAAGAAGTGACGAAGAGATCCGCGCAAATATAGAAACCATTGTAAAGTCGATCGACCAGAGCTATTTTTCGGTCATAAATATCGACAGATCATACGTTTAAGCTGTTGAATTGCACCAAATTTAATTATCTTTTTTTGACAAAAGTATTGACAAATATTATAATATAATGTATAATAATTTTATCAATCTATAAAAGGAGACTAATTATGAAGAAATTTTTAGCACTTGCAATCACCGCCGCTATGCTTCTTTCCTTCGCAGTAATCGGTACATCCGCTGCAGAAGTATATGACGGCACAAGCGTATCCGCTTCTCTCTCCGGCGCGGGAACAGAGGCTGATCCCTATCTTATCGCAAACGGCGCTGACCTCGCTTTCTTTGCTGCAAACGCAGTAGCAGGCGCTTCCTACAAGCTCACCGCTGACATCGTTTGGGCTTCCGCTGCCGAGGCAACCAACTGGACTCCCGTTGAATTCAACGGCACCTTCGACGGAAACGGTCACTCGATCTCCGGTCTCTGCGTCAAGGGCGAAAAGAATGCTGCATTCTTCGCAACCGCAGCCGGTTCCATCAAGAACCTTACCATCAAGGATTCCACCTTTGAAGGATCGAAGTACATCGCCGCTATCGTCGGTCAGGTAGTAGCTGCAGACGCAAAGGAATCCGCTCCTTCTCTCATGATCGAGAACTGTGTAAGCTACGCTACCCTCATCTCGACCAAGAACAGCTCGCTCATCGGCTCTATGATCGGCGACGCTTTCGCTAACGCGAAGACCCCCAACTATCTCACAGTCACAGTTTCGGGTTGTGTAAACTACGGCACCATCAGCTCCACCACGGACGGCACCGTTTACGTTGGCGGTATCGTCGGCCGTACCTACGGTATTCCCGCAATTGTTGAAAACTGCGCGAACTTCGGCGACCTCAACACCATTTCCGCTATCACCGGCGGTATCGTCGGTCAGGGCGGCATCAGCGGCGACACCTTTGAAGGCTTCTCTACCAAGATCAGCAACTGCCTTAACACCGGCAACGCAACCGCAAAGCGTATCTGCGGCGGTATCATCGGCCGTGCATATCCCGGCGTATACGTTGACGGATGTGTAAACACCGGCAGCATGACCATCACCACTGCCGATGCGGCTAAGGACGGCTACAACGATCAGCTCGGCCCCATCACCGGCCACGGCCCCGATGCAAGAGCAGATGCAGCTACCTTTGTTAACTGTGGTGAGATCACCAACTGCTACAGCTCCGCAGAAGCAGTATTCACCAACTCGAACGATGCAGC
>JAZODX010000087.1:0-8296 GCA_045597265.1 Eubacteriales bacterium
GTTTTGAGGGTCAGCTCGGGTGTTTTCTCGCTCTTGAGCAGGACGGTTTCTCCCGCTTCGGTCGGAATACGGACGCCGATTTCGGGCGAGGAGAAGGCCTGCATTTTGATTGTTCGGGCATACATCTCTTCTCCGATGATACAGTTCCTGACGATGACCCCCTGCATATCAGCGAACTTCGCACTGAATTTTGCCGCGCTGCGCAGGGCGTTATCCTTCAGCGTAAGTCCAACAATGTTTTCAAAACGGAAAAATCCGTCAGAAAAGGCTTTATCGGTTTGGCTGCAGTGAATATTTACGGTATTGTTGGCCACGACCAGATTATAAATGACGTTCTGCACGGGAATGTAGCCGTTGTAGCGGATCGAAGGCCTGCCGTAGGCAATATAGCGTGGCATATCTTCCACGGCGGTCGCTCCCGGTGTATACCGGTTGGATTCTGCCCAAATCACGTATCGCGAAACCCGATCGCCCTCCATGGTGAAGGTGTTGCCCGTGATTTCCACGTTCTGTGATCCCTGTGCACTGCAGGCTTGGGCGAGGAATGCGGTTTCGCTGTCGGCAGTAGGCTTTCCCTTGATGTCGCCGTTGCCGACGGTGACGTAGATAAAGGCCTCATCATTGTCATCTCTGACGCGATTATCCAGGGAACTGATAAAGGTATTGTCCGTAATTTGGACGTTGCTGTAGGAGATGGTTTTGATCGAGTAAATGCTGTTGTCGCGGAAGACGCAGCCGGAGATGACAAGGCCGTCAACGTCCGATTGATCCCGGTATCCGTGGTGGCCGATCGCGATGGTCTGCGAGCCGAATTTATCGCTCGGCCCGAAATAACAGTTGTTGATCAGTACATTGCGGGAGAAATAATATTCCGCATCGCCGAACACCGCAATGTTTCCGCCGGTTGCGCCGTTGGCGGCCGCCTCAATCTGTACCTCCTCTGCGGTGGTGAGGTTAGTTCCGGTGTTGTAGCCGGCAAACATAATATTCTCGAGCGTAACGTTGGTTGAGCCTGTGACCTGGATGGCGTGGTTGTTGTTGCAGTCCTTGATGATGCAGTCGCGCATACTCACGTTATCGGCACAGACGATAAGAATACAGCGGGATTTCCCCTGCATATCAAACACACCGCCTGAAATGTGGAAATTATCCGCGCCCGCAGTGCCGTGGCTTCCGGCTGTGAGATTATAAAACATATCGCCGGAAATGATCTGGAAGATGGCAAATTCGCCCCCGTCAACCTTTGCCTTGATCTCGTCGGTATAGCCGACTGTCGCATCCTCGACCCGACCTGCAAGCACGAGGTTAACCCCTTCGCGCAATTGGAGGAGGGAGACGCGGTAAAGCCCGCGTGGCACGTAGAGCGTGCCGCCGCCGCGTTCGGCGAGCGTATTGATCAGCTTTTGCAGTGCGGTGGAATCCTCATTCCTGTCATTGGGGACTGCGTTGCCGTCGAGTATGGCGTTGCGTGTATTCTCCTCGCAGAAGGGCGTAAAGGTAAGATCGGTGATCGCAAGCGCGGCGTCAATTTCTGCCGTCAGCGTGACAGTGTGACCGAAGTCGTCGTAAAGGGTAACCGCCGCCTCACCTGCCGATTCGGCAAAGATACGAACGCCCTTCGCTCCGGGCAGTAGTGAAACCGAAGCGTGATCCCCGTATTCGGCCCGAACGGGAATCATGCCGAGCTCGGCTGCAGAAACGATTCGTACGCGGACACTTCCCGCGGCAGAATCGGTAACGGTGAGCGAGCCGTAGATACGGTCGCCGCCCGGCAGCTCGGCGCAAATCAAGGCCGTTCCTTCCGCAAAGGCGGTGACCTTGCCGTCATTTACCTCAGCAATGGCAATATCCGACGAACGCCAGGCAATCTCTCCGACATTTGCAACGTCCAAACGTACGGTCGCGCTCTCTCCGATTTCGAGTGTAAATTCGGTGAATTCAACCTGTGCAGAGAGGACGACCTCGGGGAGAGCGGGCGCTGTTTCGGTCGGCCGTGCGGTTGTGTCGGCCGTCGTGTCGGTCGGAATTGCCTCACCGGGAGAGCAGGCGGCGAAAAGAAGAAGGAGAATCAGTGCAACGGCGGGGACGAGAAAGCGAGAGATCGTTTTCATAGCTTATCCTTTCTTTTTTGCGTTTCGGTAGAATCGGTTCGGTTGATCTTTTTGCGGTATTCACTCGGGGAGATACCGAAGTGCTTTTTGAAGGCGCGTGAGAAATTATGAATTGAGGAATAGCTGAGCATATCCGAGATGCGGCTGACCGAGAGATCCTCGCGGCGAAGCAGCTTTTTTGCCTCAGCCATCTTCAGACGCAGAAAATATTCAATCGGCCCCTCCCCCATCTGCTCGACGAAAAGCTGACACAGGCTGGATTTACCCATAAAAAAGCGGCTGCAGATATCGCTCAGCGTCAACATAGTGTATACGTTTTCGGCGAGATAGGCGACGATGAGATCGGCAATCGAGCTCTGCGCCAGCTCGCGCGAATCCTCGCTTCGCTTGGCGGGGGAAACGTGCTCCTCGCCGCCGCGCATGAGCAGAAGAAGGAATTCGGTCAGATAACAGTCGAGCAGCTGAAAGGAGCCGAGCGGAGCGCGCGAAAAATCGAGCGGGTTCTTGTTGCCGTATTCTCCCGGAATTCCGCCAAGCGCGAGACGCGCCTCCTTGATAAAGAGGGAGAGCAATGTTTTGGCCGTTTTATCTAACGTGAAGATTTTGCGGTCGAAAAACTCCATGGCAGGGCTTTGGGTCGTAAAGGAAATGACCAGCATGTCGTTTGGTACGATGCGGTTGGATACGTGCGCGTGCACCTCCATCGGGCGGTGAAAAATTGCCTGTCCCTGGGAGAGCGTGCGGCCGATTCCATCGGTGACGGCACTGATCTCACCGCTGTCCACGTAAACCATTTCCCAAAAATCATGCCGTTCGGGCGGATGGGAAAAGTCTTTGCCGAATTCAAAATAGTAAATACTGTTGAATCCGTCAATCACGATATCCCGCGTGATCGGATGGGTTTTGAATTCCAATTTTTCCACCTCCGGACGAAATGATAAAGAAAAAGAAATTTGAGGTAAATACAAGCGGATGAAAATATTGTATCATATAACTGTAGAAAAGTCAATTCAGATAAGGAGATTGATCGTATGAACGTACTTGCTGTCGGATGTCATCCCGATGACATTGAAATTTCCTGCTGCGGAACACTTGCCAAATGTGTGAAGCGCGGCGACCGCGTTGTCGTCTGCCATGTGGCGAACGGCAATATGGGACATGAAATTATCAAGCCGGATGAGCTCAGAGAGATTCGCCGTGAGGAAGCACGCAGTGCAGGGCGACTGGCCGGGATTGAAGTCGTTACGACCGATATCGGTGACCTCCTGCCGAACGGCGCCTCGGTAGAGCAGCGTGATAAAATCGCCGAGCTGATCCGTGAGGTACAGCCCGATTTCATCATTACCCACAGCCCCACCGATTATATGCCCGACCATCGCGAGGTGTCCAAGCTCGTTTTTGACGCATCCTTCGTTGCCAGCGTTCCGCAGTACGGCCGCGGCGGCAAGGCCGCGGTTACCCCCATTTACTATATGGATAATCTGGCAGGGATGAACTTCAACCCCACCGAATACGTCGATATCAGCGATGAAATCGATCTCAAGATCGAAATGCTTGAATGCCACGTCAGCCAGCTGAAGTGGATGCGTGACCACGACCACATCGATTTTGCCGAATTCGTCCGCACCTGCTCCCGCTTCCGCGGTATTCAGTGCGGCGTGGCGTATGCCGAGGCCTTCTGCCAGGAGCTGGTCTGGCCTAAGGTGACGACGAGGAGACTTCTGCCATGAAAAAAGTTGCTTGTGTCGGCATTCTCGTTGCCGACGTCATGGCTTCGCCGGTTAACGGATATCCCGAGCGCGGTGTTCTGCAACAGGTTGACGCGGTCACCCTGCACAACGGCGGAAACGCCATGACGGCTGCCATCAATCTACGGAAGATGGGGGTGGAGTCCCGCATCGTCGGCAAGGTAGGCAGTGATATGTTCGGCAGCTATCTCCGCGACAGACTTGCCGCAGAGGGCGTAGATACGCGCGGGTTGGCAACCGACGAAGCGGTGCAGACCTCAACGTCGATCGTGCTTCTTGACGGGACGGGTGAGCGCTCCTTTTTGCACTGCGTCGGAACGAACAGCGTGTTCGGCATCGACGATATCGACTTTTCCGTCATTGCCGAGACCGATCTGGTTTTCGTCACGGGAACTTATCTGATGAACCGCTTTGACGGAGAGGAGACCGCCGAATTCCTTCGCCGATGCCGCGAAATGGGCAAGACCACCTTCCTTGACGTCTGCTGGGACGCAAAGGATCGCTGGGGAGCCGTGCTTGACTGTGCCATGCCTTATATTGATTTCTTTATGCCGAGCATCGACGAGGCGGTTCGCATTGCGGGACGTGAGGACCCCGATGAAATTGCCGACGTCTTTTTTGCCAAGGGCGTCCGCAACGTCATCATCAAGATGGGCGGCCGCGGTGCATATCTGCGGCTTGCAGGCGAGGAAAAGGGCAGGGTGCTTCCTGCCGTCCGCGGCGTGACGGCCGTGGATACTACCGGTGCGGGCGACAGCTTCTGCTCGGGCTTTCTCGCGGCGTACGCGAGAGGGGAAGCTCCCGAGCAGTGCGTCAGATTTGCCAACGCCGTCGGTGCACTCTGCGTCACGGCGAAGGGTGCAACGACCGGCACTCGTTCTTATGAAGAAACACTTAAATTTCTGGAGGAAAAATCATGTTAGTCACTCTGTCTGAAATCCTGCGTGACGCTGAGGAGAAAAAATACGGCGTCGGGCTCTTCAATATGCTCAATCTGGAAATGGCGCGCGGTATCATTGAGGCCGCAGAGGAGGAAAAGAGCCCCCTCATCCTCGGTGTTGCCGAGGTGCATCTGCCCCTCATCCCCTTTGAATACGCCGCACTGATCATGAAGGATATTGCCGCAAAGGCAAGCATTCCCGTCTGCCTCCATTTTGACCACGGCGTAAGCTTTGATAAAATCAAGGCTGCAGTCGACGCAGGCTTCTCCTCGGTTATGTACGACGGAAGCGCACTGCCCTATGAGGAAAATATCGCGAACTCCCTTGCGGTCAGCCGTATGGCACACGCAAAGGGCGTGAGCGTTGAGGCCGAGCTGGGTCACGTCGGCGGCGGCGAGGGCGGCACCGATGACGGTATCGAGGAAATGTATACCAAGGTTGAGCAGGTTGTGGATTTCAACCGCCGCGCCGAGATCGACGCACTGGCCGTTGCCATCGGAACCGCACATGGAAAGTACAAAACCAAGCCGGTGCTGGATATCGGTCGTCTGGCGGAAATCTATGCGGTCAGCGATAAGCCCCTGGTGCTGCACGGCGGCAGCGGTCTTTCGGATGACGATTTCCGCAATACGATCGCAAACGGTATCCGCAAGATCAACATCTGCACCGAAATGTGCGTTGCCGCACGTGAGGCGTACATCGCCAGCGCAAATCACGAGATTATGTTCCGTGACGCAAAGGACGCCGTCAAGGCAGTCGTTAAACAAAAAATGCAGCTGTTCGGTTCGTCGAACAAGGCATAATTGAAAGGAGATATATCATGAATTTTTTGAGTACGGTTAAGGGCAGTTTGCTTGAGGGCTTCTATCCGAAGGGATGGGACCTGCAGAAGATGGATGAATGCTGCGAGAAGGGCGTTGCACGTGAGGATTTCTGGCACGAGAACTTCAATCCCATCGCCTGCGAGAACATCTACGAATTTGACACCTTCATGGGGCACGAGATCGCACTGCAGATCAAGCTGGCCGCCGAGCGCGGCGAAAAGCTGGCCATGATTCTGCCCGTCGGCCCGATGGGGATGTACAAATGGGCGGCATACTTCCTCAATGCCTGGGACATCGACTGCAGCCACGTCTATACCTTCAATATGGACGAATGGGCCGATGCTGACGGCAACACCCTTTCCAACGATAACCCCGCTTCCTTTGAATACAGCATGAAGGAAGCCTTCTTCGGCAAGCTGAATAAGACCGTTCCGCCCGCACAGCGCAATTTTGCCACCAAGGAAAATCTGCCCACCTATCCCGAAAAGATCGCCGCACTCAAGGCAGAGGGCGCAAAGCTGATTCTCGTTTTCGGTATCGGCAGAATGTGCCACATCGCTTTCTGGGAGCCCCAGTTTGCCGATGATTACGCTACGGTTGACGAGTGGAAGGCACAGTGCTACCGCATCGGTGCAAAGCTGCATCCGCTGACCATCGAGCAGAACGCGCTCACCAGCTTTAAGAGCCGTACCACCCTCGTTCCCTGCCGTGCGAACACCATCGGCCCCGGCCTCTTCCTGCAGGCGGATTACATCATCGGCGGCTGTGACGGCGTGCTTGGCCGCGGTATGGGCTGGCAGGGTATGAGCTTCCTCACCACCCTGCATTACGGTCCCGATATGAACGTTACCTCCACCTTCATGCCCACGCTGCCCGGTAAGCTCTTTTATCTGAAGGAGCTGGCAGGTCCGCTGGTTGCCGAGTGCAATTGACGGAGGAAACTCCGTGGTTACGAAGCAAACCGATATTTTGACGCTGACCGAAGAGGGCGCAGAGCAGGGGAAGGGAATGCTGACCCTGCGAAAGATGTCGGCAATCGAAGGCTTTCCCGCAAAGGTCCGTACCTTTGCACGGGCAGAGCTCGAACCGGGCGCATCGGTCGGTTACCACGTGCATACGGGGGAATGTGAGTGCTATTACATTCTCTCGGGCAGTGGAACATACAGTGATAACGGAACTCTCGTGCCGATTTCTGCCGGGGACTTCACCTTCACACCGAGCGGAGAGGGGCACGGAATTGAAAATACGGGCAGTGAGCCGCTTGCGTTCATTGCTTTGATCGTGCTCAATTGACCGGAGGAAAGATAACAATGAAACTGAAATGGGGAATTATCGGATGCGGCGGCATTGCCGACCGCAGAACCCTTCCCGGGATGATGCTGGCATCCAACGCCGAGCCGTATGCCGTGATGGACGCCAATCCCGAGGCGGCTGAACGGGTCAGAGAAAAATACGGTGCGAAGTATGCCTTCACTCGCTACGAGGACATTCTGGCGCTCGATGAGGTGGATGTCGTTTATATCGCATCCCCCGTTTTCTGCCACCGTGAGCAGGCAATTGCCGCCGCACGGGCAGGGAAGCACATCCTGCTTGAGAAGCCGATCGGCCTGACGCTTGCCGAGACTGAGGAGATCATCACCGTCTGCGAGGCCGAGGGCATAAAGCTCGGCGTCGGCTTCATGATGCGCTATCATGCCTATCATCAGGCGATGAAGCAGCTGATCGCCGACGGACGGATCGGCGAGATCGTATCGATGCGCGCACAGTTCTCCTGCTGGTATCCGAAGATGGACAATTGCTGGCGACAGGAAAAGTCGCTCTCGGGCGGCGGCGCGCTGATGGATCTCGGCGTGCATTGCATCGATATCCTGCAGTACGTCTCCGGACTGAACGCCGTGGAATGTACCGGCTTTGCACAGAACCAGACCTTCGACTATAACGTGGACGATTCTGCGTCTGTGCTGATGAAGATGGAGAACGGCGCACTTGCCTATGTTGACGTCAACTTCAATATCCCCGATGCGGCAGCCAAGTGCCCGATTGAGTTTTACGGCACGAAGGGCAGTATTATCGCCACGGGTACGCTCTCGCAGGTCGAGGGCGGCACGGTGGAGATTCTTGCCTGCCCCGAGGACGTGGGCTATGATGCCCAGCAGGATCGCTCGCTTGTCGAGCCGATCAAGCTTGAGGTGACCTTCGGTAATATGTACACCAAGGAAATCGAAGCCTTCTCGGACGCGGTCATCCACGATACCGAGCCGCCCGTCAACGGCAGAAATACCCTCCTCGTACAGAAAATCACCGACGCCATCTACCGCGCAAACGGTGGTAAACTGAACTAAACGAAAAAACGTCCCTTGTTTCCATGAGGAAACAAGGGACGTTTTTTACTCCTTCTCCGTGCGTATCGTAGACGTAGGAAGCGAGTACGGTATTGTCGGATAGACGCGTGACGCGTGATCATTTACGCATTATGTGAATCAAGATATACGAAGCTGATTTTTTTGTCCGTTTTGTCGATAATTCGGTCCGGCCGCCGCTTCTTCGATCGCATCGGTTACTGCACAGACGGTCAGTGTGTTCGACGTGATCAGAAGCACGCTCAGCAAAAAGACGCTGAGCAGCCGCACGCAGACGGGCAGGGAAGAATGTCGTGTTCTCGTCATAACTTG
>JAZODX010000088.1:0-2343 GCA_045597265.1 Eubacteriales bacterium
ACCGTCGCCCATAAAAGCGTAGAGCTTATCGGCAATCGAGAGGTTTTCATACATATCGGCCATCCACCAGGGATTGTCGAAGTTGCAGTACTCAAGCTCTCTTCCCTCAAGGTAATAGCCCTCTCTGGAAGGCATCAGCGAATAATAAACAACGTTGCTGATCAGATCGTAGGGCATACCTGCATCAATCGACTGGGTAACCTTCTGGTTGAAGACTTTGCGGCCGGTTACGGTGCCCAGCTCGTAGATGATGTCGAATTTGATGCCGAGATACTTTTCTACCTTGCGGTCTCTCTTGTAAACCGAGTCGTTAACGACGTCGCCGGTCAGACTTTCCATGTTATATTCATAGCTGGAGGCCGAGTTAGCGAAAATAGTAAAGGTTTTATCGTCGTTGTTCTCTTCCGGGAAGCCGAGAAGGTCTGCGTCAGTCAGCACGGTTTCGGGTACTTCGGTGGTAACGCCGGCATTTCCTGCGGTGTCGGTGGGGAGGGTCGTTTCGTCGGTAACCGGGGGAGTGGGGGTGCCGCATGCAGACAGAATGGCAGCCAGCATGAGCAGAACGAGTGTCAGACTGATTATCCGTTTCATTATAACGAAATCCTTTCTTTATGCCATGGTTTTTATATTCGGTTTGCAAAGGTGTGCAAAATCGAAGCAAGAGAGAAGATCAGAGGCGCATACCGCCGTCGATGACGATATCGCTTCCGGTGATGTAATCGCCGGCCTCACTGCAGATAAGCATGACGGCGCCGACGCAATCGCTCGGTATGCCGAAGCGACCGATGGGAATCGTGGCCTCTACCTTTGCACGAGCGATGGGATCTTCGTGAATCGCCGCATTGCGGGGCGTTTCAATCGCTCCCGGTGCGACGTTGTTGACTGTCACTCCATAAGGAGCGGCGAATTTAGCCGCATTCATCACCAAACTCATCACGGCACATTTTGTTGCCGCATAGAGAGAGAGCTCGGGATGCCGCTGATATTGATTGACACTGCCGATGGTGACGATACGTCCAAATCCCTTTTCCTTCATCGCAGGGTAGTAATCCTGCATCAGGCGAAGGGTGCTTTTGACGTTGACGGTCAGCTGGGACTCCATCTCCTCCTCGGTGATGTCAGTCCAATGTGCTTTGTACTGAACGCTTGCATTGAGAATGAGACAGTCAACGGGACCTGTACGTTCGGCGAGGTGCTTAACCTCCTCCATGTTGCCGAGGTCGCAAAGAATCGCCTCAGCCGCACCGATTTCGGCGCGAGCCCGCTCCACCTTCTCGGGATTGTTGCGGCCGTGGACGATCACCTCGTCTCCGCGAGCCACAAAGGCTGCCGCAATGGCGCGGCCGATACCCTGTGTAGAGCCTGTTACGAGTACACGCATATTATTTTCCTCCTGTTACGACCAAATTCGGTCATTTGCCCATTCATTGTCCCAGGCGGTGGTATCACTCCAGGGCTCGGGGCAGTCATTCTTGCGGAACTCTGCGATCAGCTCCTCGTTGAGGCTTTCAATGCCGAGGCCGGGAGTATTCGGAACATTGACGAAGCCATGATCAATTTCGATCGCAGGGTTAACCAGATTGTACCATTCGGGATGGTCGACCGAGTGGAATTCGACGGCAAGTACGTTCTTGAGCGCAGCCGCCATATGGACTGCCGCCATAAAGCCGATGGGGCTTTCTGCCATGTGCAGGGCAATTGCCGTTCCGTACTTCTCGCAAAGCTCCCCCAGCTTCTTCATCTCGCCGAGACCGCCGATGGTGAGCAGGTCGGGATGAACGACGTTCACGCCTGCCTGCAGGACGGGTTCGAAGTTTTCAGCCAGATAAATATCCTCGCCCGTGCAGAGGGGAACACAGCAGTTCTGCGTGAATTTGTTCAGGCGCTCGGGAATGATCCAGGGGAAGATGTCCTCCATCCAGGCAATGTTGTACTTTTCAATGCGCTTGGCAAAGCGGATTGCATCCTCGATGGCCACGTGGCCGAAATGGTCGATGGCAAGGGGAACCTCATAGCCGATGACCTCGCGTACCTGACGGACGTATTCCTCCAGCACGTCAAGACCGTGCTCGGTGATGTGAATACCGGTTGCGTGGTGGGGAATGGTAAAGATATCGTAGCTCTTGCCGTACATCAGCGACTTGTCAATCGAGCCCGACTGATGGCAGATGGCCTTCGGATTGTACTTCTGCATCTCCTCGAGCATGCCGATGGGGGCGTTGAGCGAACCGGGCTCGTCGTAGAGCATCTCGATACCGAGGTCCATCTTGAGGTAAGTAAAGCCCTGCTCCATGCGTGCCTTGAGAAGTCGGAGGCCAAGCGGTCTTAGGAAGACAAGAGAAG
>JAZODX010000089.1:0-2245 GCA_045597265.1 Eubacteriales bacterium
AACGACGCCGCATCCTGCCGTTACCGCAAAATAGCCGAGTGCCCAGCTGTAGCTGTTTTTTCCGATCAGTGCAATTTTCTTATTTTCAAGGCCGAGTGAATTCAGATACGTGGCCAGTGCGGCGGCATCCGCATAAAAATCCGCGTAGGTGATCTCCTCGGTAGCGTTTCCGAAGCGTACAACGAAAGCAGGGCGCTCCGCATAGAGCTCGGCCGAGCGATCAAGGAGTGCGCGCAGGGTCAGTACGTCTTTGACATCGTATACGTATCGGTTGGAAATTTTCATTTTCATCCTCCGTAATTCATGGATTGCGATCTCGTTTATGATACCATGTTTGACGGTAACTGTCAATAAATCGGTAATTTTTTTTACAATTTGTTCTCACGATAATTCCTTTTCTCCACTTCATCCTCGCCGCCGAAAAGCAATCCGATGGCCAGTGCGACCGCAGGGGAGACCAGCATTCCCGCAATTCCGAACAGCTTGAATCCAACGTAAAGTGCGAGGAGGGTCAGCAGAGGATGAAGCCCTATGCTCCCGCCCACAATGCGCGGCTCGGCGATCTGTCTGACCACGGCGATGACCGCATAAACGATCAGGACACCGAAGCCGAGATAATAATTGCCGCCAATCAAAAGAACCGCCGACCACGGAAGCATTACCGTTCCGACGCCGAAAACGGGCAAAAGATCCACGACGGCAATCAAAAGCGCCAGCAGAAACGCATATTCGATACCGAGCAGAGAAAATCCGATCAACAGTTCAAGAAAGGTCAGGAGAAGGAGAAGCAGATAGGCACGCATCCATCGAAGAACCGTTCCTGCCGCCTGCCGCCGAAGCTTCGGCACGCGCTCCCGCCAGGCATCGGGCAAAAAAATCGAAATTGCGGCGTGTATGGCACGCAAATCAAGGCAAAAATAGAAACAGGCAATCAACCAGACGCCCAAAAACAGAGCCGCATTGGGCAAGGCGCGAAGCAAGGCCGCAATCATAACGGGAATTTTTCCGCTCACCTCCGTGACGGCGTCGGCAATCAAGCCCGATGCGATCTCCGACGTTCCGCTCCAGATCCCCGCCAGCTCCTCGCTGTGCCAGAGAAAATTTAAGAAGGGCAGCGCGCCGTTCAGGCCCTCGAACCAATCGGCAATCCGCCCGAAAATATCGGCAATCCGTCTGCCCCCTTCTCCGCCGAGCCACCCGAGCAAGCGCTGCAGCTCGTAAATTAAGCGATTGACACCCAGCGTGACGAGCAAAGCCAGCAAAAGCAGCGTCATGGTCAACAGCAGCAGTGCGCAAATTCGCCGCGGGATACGGGTATGCAGGCGCATCTTTTCTGCCAGGGGATCGATCAGAAGCGCCAGAGCCCAGGCAATCAGAAAAGGCGCCGCCAAAGGGAGCGCAAATTTAACCGCCAGCCATATTCCCGCAAAAACGCCACCCACACAAATCACTTCAGCCGCCCACCGCACCGCTTTGCTTTCTTCCCGCATTTCTCCGCCCCCTTTACGCCTGTCCAAAGTATATGCCGCACGGCGGATTTTTATCCTGTTGATCCGCTTCCCCTTGACAAACCGGCGTATCTTTGATAAACTGAACAAAAAACAAGCCGTCCATGATGCAGAAAGGATATCGTATGAAAAAAGCGCTTTCCCTCTCCCTGGTACTTCTGTTCATTTGCCTCGCCCTCACAGCCTGTTCGGGCAAAACCGCTTCTCGCGGCAACTTGTATACAGAGCGCGTTGAACCGACCGCCGAGGCAACCAATTACGTTCAGCTTGAGCTTGAGAACGGCGGAATCATCCAAATCGAGCTTTACCCCGACATCGCCCCCCAAACCGTGGCCAACTTCCAAAAGCTGGTCGCCGCGCATTTCTACGACGGACTGATTTTCCATCGTGTAATCAGCGGATTTATGATCCAGAGCGGTGATCCCGAAGGTACCGGATACGGGGGAGCGCCCGAGAAAATTTACGGTGAATTTGCTTCAAACGGCTTCAACAATACGCTTGCACATACACGCGGCGTCATCTCGATGGCACGCAATCTTTACAGCAACAATTCCGCATCCTCGCAGTTCTTCATCATGCACGAAACCAAGCCCCACCTCGACGGAGACTACGCTGCATTCGGCCGCGTTATCGCAGGAATGGAAACGGTCGATTGGGTTGCTGCACAGCCGGTTGACGGAAATGACAAACCACTGGAGAATATCACCATCAAGGAGATCCGCTTCATCCCCGCCCCC
>JAZODX010000090.1:0-4353 GCA_045597265.1 Eubacteriales bacterium
TGGAAAAGCTCGAAAGCGAAATGATAGGAAAATACTACGATTAGTAGAATCCGGTCTATGTTGCGGTTATTGATTTATAATTCAAAACGCTGTATAATATACTCAGACGCGTCGGAACAACTTAATTTGGAGGTTAATACTCTGGAATTAATGATTGGTAATAAGCTGAAGAAATTGCGCCGTAACAGAGATTTGACCCAAGAAGAGGTGGCAGCTCATATTGGCATTTCCTATCAAGCTATCAGCAAAAGGACAAAATCATTAAAATGCTGGATGCGCTTTTTGACGGTAATGAAAGCGATTTCATTGTCGAAATTCGCAAAAAAGCATCCAAGTAATTACTTGCCCCGCCACGCGCGTGCCCTTCTTTGTTTCTGCATATCAAAAGCCACCACAAAAATGTGGTGGCTGATTTCATATTGCTTTTGTTGACAAAATCCCGCAAGATGCATACGCTGATAAGGAAGACGGGCACCTGCCCGATTCATGCCAAACTTAATCTGACAGGAGGATTCATATATGGCAGACAACAGATGCGCTTGCGGCGGAGGTGGGGGATCTCATCCTTCCGGTGCACGGGAAATGATCTGCATTGAAACCAATCGCATTCTTGATTCCTGCCGGGATCGGGACTGCTTTGAGAACGTTCGCGTTAAGCTGACCGATTTCGGACGGGATATTCTCGACCGCTCGGGCAATATTCGCGTCAAGGACGCCTGCATTGCCTGGACGTATATTACCATTGACCCGGTACAGTTCAATCGTGGGTTTTATCAGGTATTTATCCGTTTCTACGTGAAGTTGACCTTTGAAGCCTGCGTCGGTACCGGACGTGCGCAGGAATTTGAGGGAGTTGCCGTTGTGGAGAAAAAAGTGATTCTCTGGGGCAGTGAGAGCAACGTCAGCATCTTCAAGAGCAGTGCGGATGCCAATGATTATTGCACGGCACCCGAGCTCTGCTGTCCGACCCGCAGCGTCCCCACGGCAGTCATCGAGGTCGTTGATCCCATCGTGCTCAATACCAAGGTTGTCGAAGAGAGCAGCTGCGGAGGATGCAGCTGTAACTGCTGCTGTGCGTGCGATATTCCCGAGGTCGTACAGTCGCGCTTCGGCGGAACGATCGTTGACGATAACGACGGGGATAAGTATCTCGTCGTCTCGCTCGGTTTCTTCTCGGTCGTACGTATCGTTCGCCCCGGACAGTACCTCGTACAGGCAACCGAATACTGTGTTCCCGATAAAGAATGCGTTACCGCAGAGGAGGACGATCCCTGCAGTCTCTTCCGCACCATGGCTTTTCCGACTGCAGAATTCTGCCCCCCGTCATACAAGAAATGTGATTGAACAATCCAAAGAGGCTGTCGTGACGACAGCCTCTTTCCTTATCATTTTATGTTTTGCCGCATAACCTCATATCCGAGAATCGTAGCAGCAGAGGCAGCGGACAGTGCCGCCCTGAAGGGACGGGCATAATCAATCCGCACAATCTGATCGGCGCGGCCAAGTACAGCACGGGAAATGCCGCGCTTCTCTCCGCCGATCACCAGCAGAAGCGGACGGGAAAGATCTGCCTCGTACATGGAAACCGAATTCTCTTTATCGGCACAAATAAGCTTATATCCGGCCGACCTGGCGACGTCTGCCCCTGTCTCCGGCTCGGCAATCATCATCGGCAACAGCTCAGATGCCCCGGCTGAAGCACGCGCAACAACACCGGCCGCACTCATCCAGTTCCGCGGTGTCAGAATCACACCGTCAATTCCTGCAGCATAGAGAGAGCGTAGGGCGTATCCGAAATTATACGGATCCTCAATTCCCTCAAGCAGGACGTAAAATCCATCTGCGACCAGCTGGTCCGGAGAAGTCAGAGCAGGGAATAGCCTGTCTCCGCACAGCGCGATAATTCCGCCGTGCGTATTGCCGATTGCAATTTCCGTAATTTCCTCCGATTCGACCAAATGCAATGCAAATCCAATCTCCTCTGCCTTTCGCTGCAGAAAGCAATATTCACGGCTTTTGCTTTTCCGTTTGGCAGAATCGAAACGCACCTCATAGATCGGTCTTGCATTAGTTCCCTCAGCACGGGCAGAAAGAAGTGCGGAAATTGACGTCATCCCCTCGAAAATATTTGAAGCGGTAAACTTTTCATATTCTTTTTTCATTTTGGATCAAAGTTTCCTTTCTGCGAAATAAACGATTCAAACAAATTGACATATTCCCCCCCTTCGCTATCATATCATGGAATGAAAGCGAATAAAACACGAGCAAGGGGTAAGATATGAGGTTAAGCGGAAAGTGCGAGCGCTGTGAGGAATTGGCGCGCTATTTGGTCGAGAATCGGGCTACCGTACGCGCTGCAGCATCTCGGTTCGGCATCAGCAAAAGTACGGTACATAAGGACGTCACACAGACACTTGAACGAATTAACCCTTCACTTTACGAAGAGGTAAAATCGGTATTGGACGTCAATAAAAGTGAGCGTCACCTGCGTGGCGGAGAGGCAACGAAGCAAAAATATCTGGCCAGAAACAGCGCTCACGGCCGTCTTGCGGTCGGAGAGAAGGGGCCGAAGGAATAGGATGTGCGGAGCAGGGAAAGGTATGCTTTCTGTCCAAGCAAAGCTTGTATCCGGGAAAGCTGCGCACTCAGGTTTGAAAAATCCTGAGCCGGCTGATTCGCTCCCGTTCCGAGTAAAACCGCTTTATTCGTACGAAGGAGCTGTTTAATTATCGGCGAAAAACGTTCGTCTGCGGCAGCAGAAAGACCGAACTGATAAACAGCGCCCGGAACCCGCATCAATCGGGCGGTAATCTCTTCGGGATATAGCAAAACGCTCCGTTCAAAAGAAGAAAAAATCGGCTTGAGTCGTCTGCGGTGAAGAAGTAAATGCAGTTCATAATCTATCCAATCCTCAAATTGATGCAACGGAAGCGCAAGCATTAGATAATCGGTCCCCGGCATAGCCAGGCGGGAGAGAAAATTCGATGCACAGGCTTCGGGCTCAAGGGCAAGCTGCGCGCCGAGCGAAATAAGCATATCACGGGGAATATGCGGCTTCAGCTGTCGCCACGCCTCGTCGCGGCGAAGCAAAAAGCGCCGAATTGAGGTAAAAAACGGGTGATAAGTCGGCGTCAGGACGACACGGCAGACACCCGCTTCCCGCAGCGCCCAAAGCGTTGCCGCCGATTCGGCCACAAACTGCGGACCGTCAAGCATTCCGGGAAGACTATGATTATGAAAATCAGCAAAGAAAAGACGCGGCGCAGACAAACCATTCACCTCCGGTTACGATATAGTTTACCATGAAATACAAAAAAAGGCAAGCATTCCTTCCGGTAAAGATAAAAAATCTTCTTGTATATTTCCCGAATTAACGAGGCATACTGTTATCGTAATTCCCAAATTACAAAGGAGATCAATTATGAACAATCAGAATAATCAGAACAGTCAGAACAATCAGAACATCCGGAACAACAAAAACAACCAGAACGGTCAGAACGGTCAGAACAGCCAGAACAACCAGCAGAATCAGAATAATCAGCAGAACCGTCAGAACAAATCTTCTCAGCAGTAACCCAAACGTACAGAAGAAGGCGGGAGGCGTGCCGATTGCACGTCTCCCGCCTTCTTCTGCGCACAACGCCGCAAATGCTGTCATATGCTGTATAGCAGGCATAGTTGTCTGCCGAATCATAGAAAAGGATGACACCGATATGATCAATACATGGAACAAAACCGCTGTTCTCGGCGGAGACAAACGGCAGCTGGCCGCGGCGTGCCGATTAGCCGAGAATGGACATGAGGTTAGCGTTTGGGGCGTACCGGGAGATACTGCCGCATACGGAGACGCGGTCAGAACACTGGATTGGCAAAGTGCCATTCGCGGTGCACAGGCGATTATTCTCCCGCTTCCGATATCGGGTGACGGAGTAAGAATCAGTGTCGCCCCGTCACCGTCAATCACCGATATCCCCGAGCTGCGCTTTACACATCTCCTGGATGCGCTGGAACCCGGCCAACGCCTCTTTGGCGGTAGAATCCCTCCAAACTTTAAAGCGGCCGCGGATGAGAGAGGAATTCCGCTTTACGATTATAGTGAAAATGAAATTTTTCAAATTCGCAACGCACTCCCTACCGCCGAAGGCGCAATCGAAATTGCCCTGCGCGAGCTTCCCGTTACCCTGAGCAGTGCTCGCGCCGCCGTTGTTGGATACGGTAGAATCGGGCGTACACTCTCACGTCTTTTGCGCGTATTTTCGGTTGATTTGACGGTGGCCGCGCGAAAAAGCACCGACCTGACCTGGATCGAGGTAAACGGCTACAGATCGCTGCGTATCGAAACGGTTGACGGTG
>JAZODX010000091.1:0-9445 GCA_045597265.1 Eubacteriales bacterium
GGCTGGCGGGGGCGCAGATGCTCAACGACGATATGAATTACGTGACGTCGGGCGGCAACTATGCCTATCTGCAGGAAATGCTTGAATGGATGTGCGAGCGCGAGCAGCTGATTTCCATTCCCTCGGTCAGTATGGATGACGAATATCTCCTGGTCGGTGAGATGGCACGCACTCTGCTCACCGCTGTTACCATCGTGATCATCCCCGTCGCAATTCTCGTCCTCGGTTTTGTCTGCTGGATCAGAAGGAGACGCCGCTGATGAAGAAAAAAACAGTTTCCCTTGCTGTGTTGATTCTCTGCCTCCTCCTGCTTTGCGGGGCCTATTTCCTCGTTCTCAGAGCAGGCGGAGAAGGGGAGGGCGCCGCAGATACGACCGAAGCGTCCGATGCAAGCTATACGGTGCTTTCGCTTGACGTAGAGAGCATGCGTGCACTCAGCTATCTCTCATCCGACGGTGAGCTTGCTTTTACCCTGGTAGACAACGCATGGCACTGGACGGAAAATGAGAAGCTTCCTCTTGACAGCGCCCGGTTCGCCGCTATGGTTTCCGGACTCCAGCCCCTCACTTCAACCGTAAAAATTGACGCACCGAATGCGGAAAAGCTTGCCGAATTCGGTCTTGACGTGCCGACGAACCGTGTGACACTGACAGACGCATCCGGTACCCATACCCTCCTGATCGGTGCGTATAACCGATATAACGGTTTATACTATGCTGCGCTTGATACTACCGACACCGTGTACATGATTGGTGCATCGGTTGCCGACGCGCTCCGCCTTCCGATTGCTGATTTAATTGCGCACGATACACTGCCGACGATTACGGCAGGCAAAATCGATTCGGTCAGTCTGTCGGTGGGTGGCACGACGCAAAAATATGTCTGTGCGGCCGCGGAGGATGGAAGTGACGGCAGAGCGTGGTATGCAGAGCAGGCGGACGGACAAAAAATTGCGCTTGACGATACGCTGAACGGCGATCTTACCGTTGCGCTTTCGTCACTGTCTTTCGGGGATTGTCTCAGCCGGGATGCTGAGGCGGATGCCGCAAAGTACGGGCTCGATACCCCGGCAACCTTAACGGTCGGTTATCGCACCGACGTGAAGGGCACCGATATGTCGGGCAACGAAACCACCACCGAGGTTAAGCACAGCGTCAGCATTCTCGTCGGCCACGTTGATGCGGAAAGTGGTTGCTATTATGCCACACTTGAGGGATCTCCGCTGATTTATCTGCTGGATTCCCCGGTCTTTCCCAAGCTCTTCTCCGGACTTGCCGGATAATTCTTGATTTGCATAAAAGATTCCCCCGGCGTCGGATTGTCTCCGATACCGGGGGAATCTTTTGGCCTTATTTATTTCGCATAGCTTTCAACGATTGTCTTTGCGCTGTCGGTGGAATTGCTCGTGCAGAAGATCACGACGTTGCCCACACGCATGAGAAGCGCACCGTCAATGCGGGGACACTGATCGGGAGCGTAGGTCGCATAGAGGGCACTGAAGGAGACCCTGTGTGCGTCGAGTTGGGCGAGGATGGCCTCTGCGGCATTTGCATCGGCGGCTTCGATCACGGCGATTTCATCGGCCGCATCGCCTGCCGTTGCATAGGCGTACGCAGTAGCGTAGGGCAGAGTAACGCCAAACGTTGCGGTGATCATGTCAGCACTCAGCGGATAGAGGTCGGTACTGTAGATATCAGCCGTGTAAAGCGCCTCAGCCAGAGCGGCGGGATCGTCGATTGTTTTTTGCGCGGCACAGGAGGCGAGCGCGGCGCAGAGGAAGAGGGCAAGCAGGAGAGAGAGGGCTCTTTTCATGGTTAACTCCTTATTCTTGTATGGGAATGGGATGTGCGCAGATGTAATCGCAGAGGGCAAGGTTCTGTTCCTTGCGCAGATGAATGCCGTCGTTGGCATAGCCGTTCGGAAGATAGCCCGTTTCATCAACGAACGCTTCGTAGCAATTCAAAAAATATACCCCTGCCTCTTCAGCGAGCTGAAGGAGAATTTCATTATATTCACGGATGCGGAGATTGGCCTGGTCGTTGGAGTCAACACCGATGACCACCGCATTTTTGCCGACCGGAAGCAGAGCCATCAGAACGATGTCGGCGTCGGGACAAATCCGCTTGATTTCTGCGAGCTGTGCGCGGTAGGAGGTTTCAAATTTTTCGGTTGAGCGCCAGCCAAGCTCGTTGAGACCGAGCCAGATATAAATTTTTTCGGTGAAAGGCTCTTCGGTCAGCGCATCAAGAATGGAGATGGTGGAGGCCTGTCCGTTCGGCTGGGTTCGCGTGATGAATTTTTTCGTGCTGACGCCGTCAATCGAAAGACCGCGGTCCGCGTAAAAGCTTGCACCGTATCCTCCCGTTGCAATCTGCAGCCCCTGTGTGCGGGAGTCCCCAATGAAAAGGATGGAGGGAAAATAATCTTCTCCGGCCGGTGTTTCAGCCGCAGGAAGAAGGGTGAGTTTGGGTGCAGGAGCCGCAGTTTCCTCGGACTCGGAGGTGATATCGGGAGACGCCGTTTCTGTGGGAACAGAGGTGCTCTCCGCGGGAGATAACGTTTCGGGCGGGACGGCAGAGGTTTCTGCGGTGTCGAAGGGGTAGGGATCAATAGTATCTCTCGGCGGAATAATTATCGCGTGCAGAAGAAAAAGAGTGGAAACGACGGAGAAGAGGGTGATCAGCAGGACGATTATGATAAACGCCGGAGAGGAGCGTCGGATATTTCGTTTGGCAGACATGAAATGAACCACCTTTTATGATCATAAAGATACAATTTATATTATACCATCAAAACGGTTGACTTGCAAGGGGAAGAAAAGCAATTTTTTTGTCTTTTCATAAGACGCAAAAGAGTGAAAAAAGTTCCGTCCGTAAATCTTTTGCTTGACTTTTTGGGGGGAATCGGCTATACTTTTATTTGGTAAATTGTCTCTTTGACCGATGCGGAGGGGAAATCATGCGAAATATTATTTTAATCGGAATGCCGGGCTGCGGAAAAAGTACGGTTGGCGTGCTTTTGGCCAAAGCACTCGGCTATGATTTTCTTGATACAGATCTGCTGATTCAGCGAAATGCAGGCAAACGCCTCCAGGAAATCCTCGACGACGAAGGCCTTGATGCTTTCTTTGCCGCTGAGGAGAAGGCACTCTGCTCGGTTCGGTGCACGCACACCGTTGTGGCTACGGGCGGGAGCGCGGTTTACTCGGCGAAGGGAATGGAGAGCCTGGCCGAAGAGGGACTGATCGTCTGGCTTCGTGTGGAGCTTCCCGTTCTCAAGGAAAGGCTCGGCGATTTTGCCGCGCGCGGAATCGCAGGCGCCGGGGACAGAACCCTTGATGAAATTTTTGCGGAGCGGGAAGCCCTCTATGCCCGTTATGCGCAGATTATCGTCAACTGTGCCGACGGTATGCGCGGTATTGAGGAGACGAAACGTCGGCTGCTTGACGTGCTTGCCGGCCACCGTCTGATGCTGCAATCAAATAAAGTAGGAGAAGAAGAATGAATCAACGAATTGCGTCAATTCTGAAATCCGTCTCAAAGCCCGGCCGTTACAGCGGCGGTGAATACGGTGAGACGATCAAGGATAAAGATAAGATCAATTGCCGATGGGCGTTTTGCTTTCCCGATACCTATGAAATTGGGATGTCGAATCTCGGCGTGCGGATCCTCTACGGTGCACTCAATCGGGAGGAAGACGTCTGGTGCGAGCGCGTGTACGCGCCGTGGGTGGATATGGAAGAGAAAATGCGTCGGGAAAATATTCCGCTCTGGGCGCACGAGAGTGGCGACGCGGTAAAGGATTTCGATATCGTCGCCTTTACCCTTCAGTATGAAATGTGCTATACTAACGTGCTCATGATGCTTGATTTGGCGGGAATTCCGCTTCTTTCGGCCGAGCGCGGAGAGGAGGACCCCATCGTCATCGGCGGCGGTCCCTGTGCCTATAACGCCGAGCCGATAGCCGACTTCTTTGACGTGTTCAGCATCGGTGAAGGCGAGGAAGCTCTGGTCGAGTTCTCCCGTCTCTATATCGAAATGAAGCGGAAGGGTACCTATACCCGTGCGAACTTTCTGCATGAGGCGGCCAAGCTGCCCGGCTTCTACGTTCCCTCGCTCTACCGCGTAACCTATCACGACGACGGCACGATTGAGGCCTATACCCCCGTATACGATGATATCCCCCGAAAGATTACCAAGCGCATTGTTTCCGATATGGATAAGGCCTATTTCCCCGATAAGGTGGTTATGCCCTATATCGAAACGGTGCATGACCGCATTATGCTGGAGGTGTATCGAGGCTGTATCCGCGGATGCCGCTTCTGCCAGGCGGGAATGATATACCGCCCCGTCCGCGAAAAGACGCCCGAGGTGCTTGACCGCCAGGCGCGTGATCTCTTTGCCTGCACGGGCTACGATGAGATTTCGCTGACCTCGCTCAGCATTAGTGACTATACCGAGCTTGAGGATCTGACCGACCGTCTGCTCAGCTGGACGGAGGGAGAGACGATCAACCTCGCCCTGCCGTCCCTCCGTGTCGACAGCTTCACCCGTGAGTTGATGGAGCGGATCTCCACCGTGCGCAGCGGCTCGCTCACCTTTGCACCCGAGGCGGGCACGCAGCGCCTGCGTGACGCGATCAACAAAAACGTCCTTGAAGAAGACCTGATGCGTGCCGTCAAGGTTGCCTTTGAGGCGGGCAAAACGCAGGTCAAGCTTTATTTCATGATGGGTCTGCCCACCGAGACGCACGAGGACCTTGAGGGAATTGCCGAGCTTGCCGAGAAGGTCGTTGAGGCTTACTATGCCAACCCTAACCGAAACAAGGGCAAGCACCCGCAGGTGACCATCAGCGTGGCTTGCTTTATCCCCAAGCCCTTTACCCCCTTCCAGTGGGAAGCCCAGGATACGATGGAGATGCTCCGGGATAAGCAGGCTTATCTCAGTGACTGCATTACCAACCGTCACGTCCGCTACCATTATCACGATGCCCGCACCTCGCATATCGAGGCGGTTTTGGCCAGGGGCGACCGTAAGCTCAGCCGCGCTCTGCTTGAGGCACAGCGCCGCGGCTTCCATTTTGACGCCTGGGAAGAGCATTTTGACTACGAGCGCTGGCTCGAGGTGTTTGCCGATTGCGGCATCGATCCCGCCTTCTACGCCAATCGCGCGTGGGGGCTTGACGAGGTTCTGCCGTGGGAAATTATCGACTGCGGCGTGAAACGCGAATTTTTCCTGCGTGAGCGGGAGAAGGCTTACGCCAGCTCCACTACGCCGAACTGCCGCCAGGCCTGCTCGGGCTGCGGCGCAAATCAACTCGGAGGTGAACGTACATGCTGTCCAAAATGCAAGATCTGATGCCCATCGACCCTCCGCGTACCGTGCGCATTCGCTTCCGCAAGGTCGGAAAGCTACAGTATATCTCCCACCTCGACCTCCAGCGTACCATGCAGCACTGCATCAAGCGTTCGGGGATTCCCGCGTGGTATACCCGTGGCTTTAATCCGCATTATAAGTTGGTCTTCGCGCTCCCGCTGTCCGTGGGGGCCGAGAGCGAATGCGAGCTGCTTGATCTGCGAATCGACCGCGAAATCGATGATGCCGAGATTCTTCGCCGCTTCAATGAAACGGTTACCGGAGAACTGCAGGGGCTCGATGCCTATACACCGACGACCAAATTCGCCGATATCGCATGGGCGGAATACGCCGTTACCCTCAGCGGAACGGCAGTCTCTGCCGACAGTGCGGAACGGGTGCGTGCGCTTCTCACCACCTCTCCGCTTACGATGGTCAAGCGTTCAAAGAGCGGGGAGCGCGAGGTTGACCTCGTGCCGATGATCCGCTCGGTTACCGCCGAGAGCAGAGAAGGGGAGCTGACCCTCCGCCTCATACTCAGTGCGGCAGGGACCAACTATCTTAACCCCGAGCTTGTCGTGACGGCAATTCGTGAGAGACTCTGGAACGGAATCGACGATCCCGATCGGCTGAACTGGCGTATCCTGCGTGAGCAGATCTACCTCGCCGACGGCGTGACGCCTTTTCACTAAAAAAATCCGTGCAGTTTTGGCCACGGGGGCTAAATAAATCACAATAATCCACAGGATCCTCAAAGAAAAAATCATTGCTTCGTTAAAGACAAATCAGATTTTTGATAATATTATATCAGAGATCAAATCATAAAGTACAAGCCTCCGAAAAAAATTCTCATCGGAGGCTTGCTTTTTTACACTTTTATTTTGTTATTTTTACATATTCAATTTCCGGGTTTTACCTATCAAACAGTTAGAGATTTCGCGTTAGATAGAATCACAGACCAGCGTTCTTCATTTCTGACAGTGTCAAACCATTCCCAACCTTTTTCTGCCTCCATAATGCTTGCAAGGTTTGGAATCCCATTCTTGAAGCCTTGAAGAAGCGGAAGCCTTTCGCCGTTCGGTAATTGGATATGCCAATCGTTTTTTATAAGCTTGGTTTCGCCAAAAAATAGCGGATTTCCCAAGTCAAGCAAAGCGTTTTCGGAAAATTCCTGCCACCGCGTGCATAATTCAAGAGCCTTTTCCAGGTATGAATAGCCATTTTCCTTATCACGCAAACCGAAATATGCCGCAGACAAACGAGCGTACTGCAGAGTGTATTCGGGAATCCAACCGTCAGGAATCGAATTTTGAGTAATTCCACTAAGGATATTGAGATACATCGTATTCCATGCTATCGAATCTTCCGGCTTGCCAATATAGCTTTTGTGCTCGCGCATTCTCCCGAGCATCGCAGATGTCCGCAGGAAGTTTCCGGCATTTCGCATCATCCAATATTTTTCTTCTTCGCCCAACAGTTTATAACGCTTTTCATAAATTTCGTGTCTGCCTTCAAACCAGAAAGTTGAATATTTGTTCAGCCAATCTCCAATTTCTTCCTCGTTGCATATCATGCACATGGCTTCTATCGTACTTTTGCGTATGGTACTGTCTGTACAATCCTTCAAAATTCTTTCACAAATATCACTGAGTAATTTTTTATACTCGTCAATATTATCTCGACGATAACGAGTGATTCTGTGCATAAGCGATGTTGCGATATGCCAATTTCGGGGATATTTTTGTGATATTTTAGTGCCAATTCCAATTGATCATCGGGGGAAAGGGTGTTTATAACCTTAAAAAAGTTCTTTTGTACATCTTCCTTGGCGCTTATTTCGTCATTGCCAATCAGCTCATCAACGGTCACCTCGAAAAAATTTGCAATTGCCGGGAGAATCGTAATATCGGGATATCCGTCTCCACATTCCCATTTGGAAATCGCTTGAGGCGATACCGTCAATGCTTGAGCTAAAGCATCTTGGGTCATTTCTTTATTTTTGCGATATTTTTTTATTCTTTCTCCAATCAACAAATCCATAATTTACTCCTTTCTATAAGTGATTGTGATTCATCTTGTACGACGGGCCCTGTCGTTGTAATTATTTTATCACAACGATAAATGTCAGTCAATAATCGCATTTTTGTGTAATTTACCACTATTGATTGTTTTTTTCGGGTTTGCGTGGATGTGCGTGCAACGATAAAAACGAGCCAACGAAAAATCGGCTCGTTATTTGTGATTTATGTGGGAATAAAAACCGTCCTATAGTACCAATGTCATTTACTTAAGCAAACATGGCTGTCAATATACACAAAAATTTTCTTGTAGGGGCGAACTTCGTTCGCCCGCGGGCGTTCAAAGAACGCCCCTACATCGTGCAATATGACAAATGTAATATCTTAAGTAAATGACATTGCCTATTGTACCCGAGGCTAAAACTGCACGGATTTTTAAATCAGATTATCGAAGTGCAAACGTTCGAAGCGGCACAAATCCTCAAGTGCCAGCCGAAGCTGATCGCAGGCCGAGCGATAGTCGGCGTCACTTCCCTCGGCGTAATAAATTCGAATCATCACGATGAATTGTGAAATTCGATTGATTTCGTCATAGCCGACCGATAGGCTGACCCATCCGGATGCATTCGCCCAGATGTCTGTCAGCGCGGAGATTGCGGAGTTCTCATTTCCTTCCGCACGGGAGGGAAGTGTATCGATGAGGGCGTTGATTTCTTCTGCGAGGTGATGGATGGCGGCTGCATTTACAGTCATGATGCCAATAAGCAGCCCGAAGAGCAGAAGCGTAAACAGAAAGCTTCTCATTTTTTCTCCTCCCTCCTGACCAAAAAGATATGCTCACTGTCGTCGACCGTCATCAAAAAAATATCCTTCGACGTGCAGCCGCGCTCCCGCAGTTTGCGCGTCAGCCATGCTTCGTCGTGCCCGGTCATATCCAGATTGTAACGATTGATATATCCGTCTGCGATCAGGATATGCGCAATTCCGCTCTCTTCTTCGCGAAGGCCGAGCTGTTCGAGTGTCGGCTGACGAAAGGGCGTTTTGGGAATGGTGGTCAGCTTGCCGTTTTGCTCCAGAATGGCATATTCGATTTCCTCCACCGAGGTGACCCCCTGCCTTCGCAGTTCACCGATCAGCTCGTCAAGTGACATGCGAATGCGGGAGAATTCCTTCTGATTCATGACGCCTTTTTGAATTAAAACGCTTGGCTTGGCAGAAAGAAGATTTTTTATCCGCGGTATTTTGATTAGGATCATCGAATTGACCACTTCAAGCGTCAGCAGCGTAATAATGGGAATAATGGCGTACATGACGGGGATCTCACGGTTTTCGATCGGACCGGTTGCAAGCTCCGAGAGCATCAGCGTGGTAATCAGCTCTGAAACCTCCAGCTCACCGATCTGTCGTTTCCCCATCACGCGCATGGCAGCAACGAGGATCAAATAGATGATAACGGTGCGCAGAAATATGGTAACCATGTCGTCCCTCCCCCGCCTGATTTTCCTTGTTTTAGTATCGACAACTGCGTGAGTTTTATTCGGCAGATCAAAAGGGAAATCTTTCTGTGCAAAGCGAAGGAAGAAAAAAGAATTTTGTGAATAAATTTCCGAAAAACAGTTGACAAATGCAAAAAAATGTAGTATACTGTAAAGGCTCTCGCCGAGGGAGTCACGTACAAGCCTTTGGGTCGGCCGAAAAACTTTTTAAAAAAGTTTCAAAAAGGGGTTGACAAAGAGGAATGTATGTGGTATAATAATCGAGTCGCCTTGAGGGAGAACCTTCGGGGAGGACAAGAGATTGGTCATTGAAAATTGAACAACAACAAGAGTACAAAGCATAATATTGTGCGAAACATACTCGACAATTCTTTACAAAGAGTTAAATGAAGTAAAAGAGCTAAACGAAAGCTCTAAATAAGATTTCATCCGAGCGATCGGTTGATATACAATTATTTAGAGAGTTTGATCCTGGCTCAGGATGAACGCTGGCGGCGTGCCTAACACATTCAAGTCGAACGGAGTTATTTTGATTAATCCTTCGGGAAGCGTCGGAGTAACTTAGTGGCGGACGGGT
>JAZODX010000092.1:0-8792 GCA_045597265.1 Eubacteriales bacterium
CCCTTCCCGCGAAAACTTTCCGACAAGCAATGAGGAAGGTTATACTTCTTTTCTTGGGTCGCGCGCGATCCAAATACTAAGCTCGCCTGTTTCGGCGTAGGATTCCAATTGGTTGAAAAAATGGGTTTTGTTATTGACCTCGAAGCCGCCGTGCACCGGCTCGTCGTTGCCGATCGTGCGGCTTCGGCCGGGATCGACACGGACAAGGGCGTAGGGGATCGGATAGACGAGAAGGATTTTTGCGGCGTCCTTGGGAAGGGACTCGGCTTCATCGAGGAAAAGGCGGTAACGGAGAAAAGGAATGAGAAAATTTTCGTGATACACTCTGGCTCGGCGGTTAACAATAGTGCGGGATAAGAACAAATAGATCTGCATCAGGGTTGGGGAGAAGAAATGATAACGTACGCGGCGATGAATCGTGCTGAGCATGGCAACGTGAATCCTGTCGTCCAGCACAAAATCGATTTTTCCCCGTCCGCAGAAGAGAGAGGCCAGCGGATTTCTCTGCCAGGCAAGACGGATTTTGTGTTTTTCGCACGCGCGGCGGAGCTTCACCGCAAAGAAGAGTCTTCGGCAGATCAACCAAAGCCAGCGAATGGCAAAATAGAGAAGAACAGCTCCCAACAGAAGATTCATTCGATTGCTCCTTTCCTTGCTTAGCTTAAACCTATTATATCATGCGTTCATTTGATTGTCAATATCATTCTCGCGATTTCTTGCAAAAAGAGATGTCTTGCCGTTCGGCAAGACATCTCTTTTTAATTTAAAGAATAACTTCCATACCGATCTTCTGCGGTACGAGGCCGCAGGTTTCGTAAAAGCGCATGGCAGAGGAATTGCAGGTCCAGACGTTAAGCGTAACGTTATAGCATCCCTGCTCGCGGGCAAAGGAAAGTACTGCATCGTAAAGGAGGCGCCCAATATGCTGTCGGCGGCAGGTCTCGTCGACGCAGAGATCATCGATATAGAGCGTTTTAATATCGGTGAGGATATTATCGTTTGGATATTGACGAAACATGCAGAAGGCATAGCCGCGCACACGGTCGTCCTCGCCGACGGCAACGAGAATAGGCGAGGCAGGATCGGCGAGAATGGCTGAGAGCTGTTCATCGGTATATTTACGGCCGCCGCATTTGAAGAGATCGGGACGTCCCCTGTGATGGACCAGTTCAACCTGCTCAAGCAGGCGAACGAGATCGGGAATATCCCGCTCGACGGCAAAGCGGACGGTCATTGTCTCCGCGCTCATACGACCTCGCTGCCTTCCTCGACGCGGCTGAGTGCGGCGCCGATTACCGTGCCAAACTGCGCATTATCGGGAATGAGGAATTTAATGCCGAAGTGGCCCTCAAGTCCCTCAAAAACATGCCGAATCGGCTCCATGGTTGTCAGATTTCCGGTCAGCACGATCTGATCGAGCAAAAAGCTGCGCGCGGCAAAGATGGCCATCATACCGATTGTTTCGGCGACCATATTGACAATACCGAGCGCAAGGTCATGCCGATTGGCAAGGTCACTGACCTTACCGAAATTGGATGCGGTCAAATCATGATTGATTTCGGGGAAAAGGCGGCTGTCCGACATGTCGCCGACACGAAGGTCAACCTTGCCGAGATCTCCCGTTTCGCAAAGCTGCTCAACATGCTTGATGTTATCCATGCCGATCAACTTTTTGGAAAGACCCATCAGCGTACCGCCGCCGACACCCGTTCCGCCGAGATAATCGCAGTCTCCGTCACGGGTTGCACGGATAAATGCCGTACCTGTTCCCATGCTGACCACAACTGTATCCTCAAGACCGGACAGATAAAGCCCGCCCTTGCCGACACAGGAAAATTCGGGCACACGAATACAGCGAAGTCCGTAGATCGGCGAGGTGATATAGGTTGAGCCAACACCGGTCACCATCACGCGGTCAATATCCGAAAGCGAAAGTCCGCTCTGAGACGTAAATTTACCGAATGCCCCGTATATGGAAGTGATCGGGTCGGTTGCACGGACGAACATGGGCGCAATCAGCTCGCGCCGTCCTCCGTCCTCCTTGAATCCGACGATTTTCGTCGTACTGCCGCCGACGTCAATACCGATAACCACACGCATAAGTATTCCCTCCATGAAAATGAATACTTTATTATACCACACAGGTGTCGAAAATGCAAGATATGACCGGAAATAATTGCATCATCCCCAATTGATCGGAGGAGCAATTGACAGAAACGGCGGTATGTGATAAAATTAAAACTACAGATAACGCGAGAAGATATGGTAAAATATCAGTAAAATACCAACTACGGGGAAAAACGATCTTCTTTTTAGCAAAGGCAGGAGTATCATGACAGAGATTATCCGCGAACTATGGCCGGAATGGACAATTGAAAAAATGCTCGGCCGTGGCTCCTACGGTACGGTATACCGTGCCGTGCGAAGGGGAAGTCCGCGGGATACGGCTGCCATCAAGGTGATATCGATTCCCAATCATCCGGCCGAGCTCGAGACCCTTCGCGCCGAAGGCCTGGGGGAAGAGGAGATGCGCGCGTATCTCCGCGGTGTCGTCGAAGACTTTATCGGCGAAATCCGTCTGATGGATACGCTAAAGGAATCCGAAAATATCGTCCATGCCGACGCCTATGCGGTTCGTGAAAAAACACAGGGAATCGGATGGGATATTTTTATCCGCATGGAAGAGCTTACACCGCTCAATCTTTACTTTTGCGGCAAATACGCTGCCGAGGAGGAGATAATCCGCCTCGGAATTGATCTCTGCTCAGCACTTGAGGCTTGTGCCAAGCATCAGATCATCCATCGGGATATCAAGCCCGAAAACATTTTCGTCGATACCTCCGGCACATATAAGCTCGGCGACTTCGGTATTGCACGAAAGCTGGAGCATCTCACCTTCGGACTCTCACAAAAGGGTACGATGAATTATATTGCGCCCGAGATTTTGCACGGCGACGATTATGACGCACGGGCTGATCTCTACTCGCTCGGCATCGTCCTCTACCGTCTCTTCAACAAAAACAGACTTCCCTTTCTCGATCCGGAGAAACAGCTCCTCAGCTCGGGAGAGCGAAAGGATGCCCTTGACCGCCGTTTGCACGGAGAAACCTTCCCGCCGCCCTGCGGTGCATCCGAAGATATTGCCCAAATCATTCTGTGTGCCTGCGCCTATCGCCCGGATGACCGTTCTTGCTCGGCCGCCGAAATGAAAGAGGCGCTGATGCGCGGAAAGCTCTCTGCGGCAGTGAAAACGAAAAAGCGCAGGCACCCGTTCGGACTTCTGCTTATCTTGACGGCGTTACTCGCCTCCGCCCTGCTCACGGGTACCCTTCTCTTCCGTCAAACCGAAATTCCCATGGAACCCCCGCCGCAGGATACCGAGGAAACCGAAAAAATGCGGACTGAAGAAACCACCGCAGCCATTCTCCCCACTTCCCTCGAAACGACGCCACCGCAAACCGAAGCCGCATTTGTTCGGACAGAGCTTGAAATCCTTGATTTGCCGCACAAAACCGAATATTACGTCGGTGACACCCTCGAGCTGAGCGGCATACGCCTGCTTCTCCGATGCGGTGACAGGGAGGAAATCATCACAGAAGGGTTTACCTGTACCTCATCCGTTCTGACCAAAGAGGGCGAACAGCCGATCATGGTTGTTTACGACGGATACGCAGTCGACTTTTCGGTATACGTTCATCCGCTTGAAATTACCGCGCTCACCCTTGAGACAACGCCGACAGAGGTGCACTATTTTATCGGAGATTCTTTGCGCACCGAAGGGATTGCCCTGCATGTCACCTTCAACAATGGAGAAACCGAAACCGTCACGGACGGATATACCTGCTCACCCACGCACCTGACCGCCGCGGGGGAACAAAACGTCACGGTTGAATACGGCGGCTACGCGGTCAGCTTTCCCGTCTCGGTCAGCACGCCTGAGCTCATCGGGATTTCGGTCGCCTCTCTGCCCGCCCAAAGCACCTGCTTCGTGGGGGACGACCTGCAAACGAACGGACTTACGCTGATGCTGACCTATAACAACGGAAAAACCGAAATCGTCTCAAGCGGCTACCGCATCTCCCCCACACGCCTCACCTCACCGGGGGAGAAGGTAATCACCGTCGAATACGGCGGCCTGACGACAGCCTTCCCGATAACCGTTTCCGACGTTTTTATCACCGAAATCACGATCAGCAATATGCCGAAAAAGACAACCTACTATATCGGAAACACCCTGGACATTGGGGGGCTGACGCTGCGAGCGGTCTACAATAACGGGGAAATCACCGAGATTACCGACGGCTTTTCCTGTACCCCCATGAAACTGGAAAATACAGGTACGCAGATAATCTCGGCAGCCTACGGTAAGCACGCCGCGACCTTTACCGTCGAGGTTCTGCCGCTTACCAATCTCTCCCTCTCGGTGTCGCTTCCACAGACCCGAACCGCGTATACCGTCGGAGACCGGATTGAAGAAGACTCCGTTTACCTTGAGCTTACCCAAAGTGATGGCTCCGTCAAGCGCCTCACCTCGGGATATTCGATCGCACACGCCCCCCTGACACAGCCGGGCGAATTTGCGGTCCGCCTCTCCTACGAGACGCTTGAAACCACGTATTCCGTAACCGTTACCGAGGGAAAGGTGATGGACGAAGGCACGTGCGGAACGAACGTCCGATGGACACTATATGAAAACGGTACGCTTATTCTGTCGGGCAGCGGCGCAATGGACGACCATACGCTAAACTATACACTAACCCAACGGTCTTCGTACTACAAATACCGCAACGCGATTCGAACGATTATCGTGCGTGAAGGCATAACCGAAATCGGCAATTGTGCCTTTTATTCGCACACCTCACTTCGTAACGCTTTTCTTGGCAGCACTGTAACGCGAATCGGTGACCAAGCCTTTTACTCCTGCTCACTCCTTGAAGAAGTCACGCTGTCTCCGGCACTGACCGAAATCGGTATCCTTTCCTTTGGCTACTGCAACCGGCTGACACGGCTGGATCTTCCCGCGAGCGTCACAAAAATCGGGAACTCCGCCTTCACCTTTTGCCGCAACCTGAGCGGGATCTACGTTCATCCCGATAACACGGCATATGCAAGCGACGACGAGGGCGTCCTTTTCAATCGGGCAATGACGCAGCTGATCAAATGTCCGGCGGGATATCCGCACCAAACCTATATCATTCCCGAAACGGTAAAGGAAATCTACGCCTCTTCATTCCGCAGCTGTATTTTTACGTCAATCGAAATCCCCGAAACGGTCGAGACGATCGGTGAGCTGGCCTTCATTGACTGTACACTCCTGCAAACGGCGGTCATCAGAAATCCGAATCTCGTTTTCGGAGATAGAGTATTCAGCGGATGCGGGGACGTCACGCTCATCGCCCCGGCGACCTCCACCGCACGGGCCTATGCCAAAGCCAACATACATACGTTTGCCGTTCTCACCGACTGAACGTCCCCCGCATTGCGGACGGGTAAAATCCGAACTACAAAACCAAACGGGACGCTTCGTATAATCATGATATCCCATCATCCCGTAAGGAGATCTCTATGGAACCGAACCGTGATCCGCTTGACTTTACCGGCAACGCAGTGCGTGCAATGCTTGAAACGGTTGACAGCCGTTTCTTTCGTGACAAAGATGCCGAGCTCATCTACCGTACCCTCATTTCCCGCCTGCACGCCGTCCCCTTCTGCGCATATCTGAAGCGGTATATTTACCGCAGAGCCGGACTGAGCGGTGACTACAGTGAAATCCCCCTGTCCGAATACGATATGATCCTCCGTGCTTCCTTCTCGGACAACGAGACGCCTCCTGCCTTCACACCGACCACGGCAAAGCTGAGCGCGCTCTCCAAGAACTGGCTTACCCAGTATTCGGTCAAGCGAAACGTCGTGCTTCTGCTCGGCTTCGGTCTCGGCATGTCTCTCGCAGACGTCAATTCCTTTTTGACCGTAGCACTTCGCGAAGCGGAGCTTAACCCCCGGGATCCCTTTGAGATGCTCTGCCGCTATTGCTACCAAAACAGCCTCGGCTATCCGCAATTCGTCCGGCTCCAACAAAAGTATGCGGACGCGTGCAGCCTCCTTGACGCCAACCGAAAAGCCATCCCGGATTCCCCCGATGAAATCCGAACCGAGGACCGGCTGCTCCGCTATCTCGCATCCCTTCATGAGCCGAGCGGTCTCCCCTGCCGAAATGCCGCAATTCAGCGACATTTCCGCGCCCTGTACGACACGACGAGAGACCTGATTGCAGGCATCAACAACATAACCGAGGAAGAAAAAGAGCACCTGCGACTCGAAGCCTATCGGGATCGGATGGCCAACAACGATCATCTCTACAATTATACGAAGCAAAAACGAATTGAACAGAAAAAAAGGGGAATCCACCGCTTCTCCCGCGAGGATATCACCCCGAGCGATATTGAGCACATCCTTTGCTCGGCAATTCCAACCGATAAGCACGGCAATCTTCTGCCTATTCGTAATTCCCGCCTCAACGAGCATTTCCGCGGCAGAAAATTCAGCCGTCAGCATCTGAGCGACATCCTCAACGGACAGAGTGAAGCCGACCGCTTTGATCTGATTACCCTGAATTTCTTTATCTACTCACAAAAAGCAGACGATTTCACGGGAAGCCGATTGCTCTACCGTGCCTTCACCGACGCCACGAACGCCATCCTTGAGGACTGCGGCATGGGCTGCCTCTACGCGGCAAATCCCTACGAATGCTTCTTACTCATGTGCATCCTCTCCGACGACCCCCTCGGCACCTACGCCGACGTCTGGGAAATGGCGTATGAAACCGAATAAAACAAATTAAACCAAAAATATTTTCCAAATCCCCGGGTAACTGCTCTGCGCAGTGCCCGGGGATTGTTTGTTTTGCACAAAACGGTAAAACGCAGACTACAAATCAATTCGATCACACAGGTATAATGAAAATGCAATAAAATATCCGTTATCCAATATTTTTTTGCCACAGGAGGAATTTATGAAAAAAGTTCGATTATTGGGCACAGTTTTTCTCTTTTTATTTGTCTGTTTATTCTCACTCGGGGTGAGCGCCGGTGAGAATATAGCAGCATCGGGAATGTGCGGCAACACCTTAGCCTGGACGCTCGAGGTGAACGGTACATTCACGGTTTCAGGCATCGGTGCGATGGAGGACTTTACCACGGAGGATGCCGCACCGTGGCATTCCCTGCGCTCTGCCATCACAAAAGTGATTATTTCCGACGGCATCACCCACATCGGTTCTTATTCCTTTTCGAATTGCCCGGAGATGACTGCGATAGAAATCGGTAGCGGAGTCATCAGCATCGGAAATTATGCATTTAGGAACTCTGCGTTTACATCAATTCATATTCCCGCATCGGTAACAACGATGGTACCCGACGCCATTTACAGCATCTGCAATATGGAAATTCAGGTCGATGCGGCAAACCCAGTCTATGCATCCGCAAATGGCGTCCTTTACAGCAAAGATGGAAAAAAACTGCTTCTTTATCCGCCAAACAAAGCCGGAACAGAATTTATTGTTCCCGATGGTGTTGAAACAATTACGGCAGGGGCATTTCTGAACGCAATAAATATTACAAAAATCCAATTGCCTGCTACGGTTACTGCAATTGAAGAACGGGCATTTCAAACACCTTCCCTCCAAAAGCTCATCATCATCGGTAACAGCACGGCCATCGCAGACAACACCTTTATCTCAACCGCACCACCGACGATTTACGCCAGTATCGGCTCGACGGCCGAAGCCTATGCATCGGCAAACGGCATTCCATTTATTACTCTGGCATCGTGCGGCTATAATGTCTACTGGGAGATTGACGCAGAAGGAACGCTGACCATTTGGGGCATCGGCAGAGGCACAATACCGGGCTATACCACTTCATCTCTTCAACCGTGGTACAGCCAACGGCATTCAATCAAAAAAGTAGTTATCTCCGACGGTGTTCGCCGTATTGGCAGAAACACCTTTCCGGTCAATAGTTCTCTCCAGATCGAAATCGGAGCATCGCTAAAATTCCTCGAAGGCAGTGCGAGTTCATCTTGTGCTATTACGGAAATTACTGTAAATGAAGACAATTCCGTTTTTTCCTCACTGGATGGAGTTTTATTCAACAAAAGCCAAACCGAACTTCTTTATTATCCGTCCGCCAAAAACAACAGTGAATATTCTATTCCCAACGGTGTAACACACTCCGTAGGATTTGGCAATACTCGGAATTTAACCGATCTGTATATTCCTGCAAGTCTGCAGGAAATCACAATATCCAGTTCCAATGATCTTTGCAAGCTGGCAAAGATATGCGTTGATTCAAACAACCCCTATTTCAGTACGGCAGACGGCATTCTGTTCAACAAAAATCAAACCGCCATACTGTTGTATCCGATCGGCAAAACCGATACAACCTACATGATTCCCGAAGGGGTAACCGAAATCGGACCATACACTTTTTCTTTCGCATCAAAATTGACGGACATTACAATTCCCGAGAACGTAACTTCAATCGGTCAATATGCCTTCTCCTCCTGCTCTAACTTAACCAAAATCATACTTCCGACAAATATAACTTCTATTGATTATGCTTTCAACGGTTGTAGAAGCTTGACCGAAATTACACTCCCCGAAGGGATAACCTCTATTAATGGTGCTTTCAACGGTTGTAGAAGCTTGACCGAAATTACGCTCCCCGAAGGAATAACGGCAATTCCATCTCGCACCTTCAACAATTGTACCGCACTGACAGAGATCATTATCC
>JAZODX010000093.1:0-4085 GCA_045597265.1 Eubacteriales bacterium
GGCATCGGCCAAGGCGGCTTATGAGGAGATCAAGGCATCGCTCGGCGATGCGGCCCTCTCGCATCCCGCCCGCTATGCGCTGGCCGAGATCGTGAATCTGCACGACGACGGACTTCGCTTTGAGCCGATCTATCGCGTGGTATTCGGAGTCGATCCCGAAAATCTGCTGACCGAGCTTGAGGCTTACGCCGCCGCACTCGACGGAAACGTAGAGGGACAGCGTGCACTTGCCGTTTGGGCAGACGGCCGCCGCGAGATCGCACTGCCGCACGCGCACCAGCAGCTGACGGTCGGCACACTGCAGAATTTTCTCGACAGCTATCTCGCCGCGCATCCGGGCGCTGAGGTCGACTATATTCACGGCGAGACATCGCTGACGGCACTTGCCGAGCAGCCGAACGCCATCGGCTTCCTTTTTGACGGCATGGAAAAGGATCAGCTCTTCAAGACCGTCCTCTTCGACGGTGCCCTGCCGAGAAAAACCTTCTCCATGGGTCACGCCGAGGACAAACGGTATTATATCGAAGCGAGAAGAATCAAATAAAGCAAGGTGAATGAAATGAAGTTTGAAGCGATTCGGATAAAAGATAAGCTCGGTCGGGAGATTGTTCTGCGACATGCAGAAGTATCCGACGCAGCAGCTTTAATTGATTATCTCAAAATAACGGCGGCAGAAACACCTTATTTAATCAGAGAACCGGAGGAAGTCGTATTAACCGTTGAACAAGAAGAACAGTTTATCCAAAAGAAAATAGCCTCCCCGCGAGAACTGATGCTGATTGCCGAAATCGACGGAAAGCACATCGGCAACTGCTCCCTGATGCAAATTGCCCCCTACAAAAGATGTACACATCGGTGCGGGATTGCCATCGCACTCTACCGGGAATATTGTGGGTGCGGTATCGGGAAAATGATGATGCAGACCGTGCTCGATGCGGCAAAAGCATCAGGCTATGAGCAAGCTGAACTGGAGGTCGTTTCGCATAACACAGAAGCAATTGCGCTTTACCGCAAATTGGGATTCAAAAAATACGGAACCTTTCCGAATAACATGAAATATTCGGACGGGAGCTATGCAGACACCGACTGGATGATGAAAAAGCTTTGATCTGAAACTTATAAAATAAGTCCCAATTCGATTTTTTGTTCCCGGTCGAAGAGACTGTATTAACATCAAAAACAATGAATAAAACTTTGATTTCAAACCTGTGACGATTCATGCTGTAACACAATCGCAAAAGTGTTCAATCGATAAGAAGTTAAAAGGATTGCAACAAATGATGTATTTAAAACCGATCACCTATGATAACATAAATGATTTTGACGGCACGGATTATGGTGCGATGTCGCTCGAGGAAAGACACAATCTGATAGATGAAAGTATGAATAAAAGTCATGACGGATCCTATTTTGAATTTCTGGTGGTTTATAATGATAATACCGTTATTGGGTTTATGAATTTGTTTGCGCACTCCACGCATATTATCAGTTGCGGTCCGGAAATTAAGAAATGCTTTCAAAAGAAGGGGCTCGGATTTTTGGCGGAAACGATGGCATTGGAATATGCAAAGAAAAAAGGCTATACCATTGCAGTTGGCGGAGTTGATGATAATAATGTCGCAAGTATTGCTTTACATGAAAAACTCGGGTTTGAAATGGATAGAAAATATTTAAACAGACAAGGAAGAACAATCCGAATTTATATCAAAGCATTATAAAGAATCCAGTGTTCAAATCCCAATTTATCGCTCGGCTGCAGAGTGTAGGTCTGAGTTTTTATTGCCGTTATGCCTTGCTGAATAAATTTGCATTGGTTTTTAGATTTTAGTCTACGGGAACACAATAGGTAATTGGGAGTAAAATAAAAATCGCCCCGGACATCGGGGCGATTTTCTTGGTTGTTTATACTTCAGCTCGGCTGCGGACGACCAAAGGTCGCCCCTACGGCATAATTGTACCGCCCCCGTAGGGGCGACCTGCGGTCGCCCGTTTCCGTGCGGTGCGATGTGTTTGGGGCGGACGACCAATGGTCGCCCCTACGGGGGTGGGTATAATTTCACCGCAATCCCACTTGCATTTTTCGACGGAATCCGATATAATATAGGCAAGACTTGTTTTCGGAGGTTTTTCATGAACAAAACCGTTCGGTTATTCGCTATATTGATTGCAATCTTTACACTGCTTTCCGTGCTTCCGGTACAGGCGGCGGGGGCGAGTTATTCGGTCAGCGGACTTGATGTGCCGCAGGCCGGCGAGAAAATTGATTTCTCGGCTGTTTCGGATGCGCCGAGTGAATATGCGGTAGAAGAGGTATGCTGGTATGCATCGAGCCGGGAGGGAATGTTTGACATCACCTGTTTGCCCGGTGACACCTTCGCGGCCGGCAATTATCTCTGCCGTGTCTATCTGACGTCGGTGAGCGGCACGCTCACGACCGAAAATGCGGTTGGCAAGATCGGGGGCGAGGCAGCGATCGTCGGCACCTATCGCGGGCGCATTTATCTGGAGTGTGAATATACGGCAAAGCCCTCGACCCGCATCAGCAGTCTTCTGTTCTCGGGTATAGAACCGCCTGCAGTTGGCTCGCCCGCCATTCGTCACAGCTCGATCTCGGCCGATGCGTCGGCCGGATGCACCGTCACCGAAGTAAAATGGTCGCTTGAGGGCGAGGTGCTCGCTCCCCAGATCACCTTCCGCACGGGTGACCGCGCGACCTGTACCGTTACGGTACGTGCAAAGCAGGGCTACCGATTTACCGAGCAGCCGACCGCCGTTCTTTGCGGCAAAACCAATTCTGCCGCGGTAGCGCGCGTTCCCGAAGAAGAATATCAGTTCATCTTTCTCTTCACGGTAGGTGCTCCCGCCACCGCACAGCCGACCGGTGTAAAAATTGCATCGGCCAGTGTTGCGCTTGACGCGCCCGTTGCCGAAAAAACGGTTGATATGACGGCCGAGGCCTCAACCGGCGTTACCGTCGAGGCGCTCAACTGGTCGCCCGCAGGGGATACCTTTGCCGAAGGGGAGCGCTACACGGTCACCGTTGTTCTCTCAGCAAAAGAGGGCTTCTATTTCGCCGACAAGCCGGTCGTTACACTCGGCGGAAAGTCCATGCAACTCGCACATGTGACTGCAGACTCTCTGTCCGCTTCCTTTACCTTCCCCCCGGCCGAGAAGGAGGACAACTACGTCTTCCCCTTCACCGACGTTACCGAAAATGACTGGTACTATACCTGGGTCAAGGGTGCTCACCGCATGGGACTCATCAACGGCAAAAGCGACACCCTTTATGCGCCGGGCGCCGAAATGACCTGGGCTGAGGCCGTCAAGCTTGCCGCCTGTATGCATCAGCTCTATCACACGGGAAAGGTCACGCTCGAAAACGGCGATCCCTGGTACAAGAGCTATATGGACTACTGTCTGCATCAGAATCTGATTGCCTACGACAGCACGGGAATCCCCGGCTATGCCGAGTTGATGGGGATGGCCAATCAGCCGATCACCCGTGCGGCCTATGTTTTCCTCTTCTCCCGCGCGCTTCCCGAAGAAGCACTTCCTGCCATCAATGAAATCCCCGACAATACCATCCCCGACGTGCCCACCTCTGACAGCACCCTGGATGACAGCATCTATCTCTTCTACCGCGCCGGTATCCTCAACGGCACCGACGGCTACGGTACCTTCCTGCCCGATGCAAACATTCAGCGCAGTGACGTTGCGGCAATTCTGATGCGCATGATGGACGCAAGCTATCGCGTCGCCGCTCCCGCTTTACTTGGCAAGCAATAAAGAAAACGCTCGTAACCGAAAGCGTGATGTTCTTATCGGAGAAATCACCATAACGTAAAATTCCCACAGACCAATCAAATGGTTTGTGGGAACTTTATTTTTATAGACAGGAAAGCGGACTACAATAAGCCTTCTCCAGCGGGAGAAGGGGGACCACGAAGTGGTGGATGAGGTGTTATCTCACAGGCTTAAGATTGCTATTATCCAAGCCAAGATGCTTCAATATATCCGCTGTAACAGTGTTGAAATTGTTTCGTATACTATCGTTAGAATATCGTAAAACAGTTATCCCCCAAGAA
>JAZODX010000094.1:0-20355 GCA_045597265.1 Eubacteriales bacterium
CCGCCGCCTGGATTCCGGGTTGCATTTGGTGGACGATTTTCCAAGCTGCGAGGAATACGCGCGCTTTCACCCTCGCTACGACGGGGATTGCCCCGTTCGGCTTGCCGACGGACGCTGTGCTCTGCACGCGGAGCTGGGGGAGGAGGTCCTGCCCGATATCTGCCGCCTTTACCCGCGTGGAATTCGTATTGAGGACGGATATGAATGCTCCTGTGCCTGCAGCTGTGAGGCCGTGATTGAGCGCTTTTTTGCCCATCCCGAGCCGATTTCCTTTATCCCGCATACCATGACGGTTATTATGCCGCAGTTTGCCGAGCGGAGAGCGCATTTTGAGACACTCGGCCGTGCACAGGAGATCAGGCTTTTCCTTATCCGCCTCATACAAAACCGCAGTTTGTCCCTGCCGGATCGGCTGATGCATCTCGGGAAAACGCTGGTAGAAACCGAATTTGTGCTTGCGGCGCGTGACGAAGCGGGACTGGAAGTCATCCTTGGCGGAGCAGTTCCGCCGCTGATCGCCGTCGGGCGGAGCGTATCGGCCGAGCATCTGAACAACGGGCTGGTGATTGCCGAAAAGCTGATGGAGCTGCTCGATGCGCGCAGTGAAAGCGTCAGAGAAATCGGTGAGCGGGCACTGGCCTATTTCGGCCGTGACGCAGGAGCGCTCGCACGCTACACCGAGGCAAAGGAGGCCTTCCTTTGCCGTTTCCCTGCATGGGAGATTCCCTTTGAGCATATGCTGGTCAATCATATGTTTTTTGCCCGTTTTCCCTTTCAGGACCGCCCGGAGACGGCAGAGGATGAGTTCGTTGGACTCTGTGCCGTGTATGCGCTTCTCCGTTTCCTTGCAATCGGTACGCAGCCGAGTGACGAAGCCGCGCTCACCGACCTTGCCGCCGCCCTCTTCCGTCTCGTCGACCATACCGACTTTGATCGGAATGCCGCCCACCTTCTCAGACGGGTCGGCTGTTCGCGTGCGGACGCGCTGTTTGATCTCGTCAGCCTGTGAAGCATATTCGCCTTAAAGAAAGAGGGTGGCGGACCTGAACGGTGCGGCACCCTCTTTTCTCTTTACTTCACGTCGGCGAAGGTACCGATGAAGATGGGGGTAGCGGTTTCGTTATCGATGATGGCGTAGATGAAGGGGCGGTCAAGATTTACCTCTCGGTATTCAATCGGCATCATCGCAGAGGTGGCTTTGACCAGGATGGCGGTTACTGCGGCGGCACGCGTGCCTTCGGTATCCACGTCGATGTGCGTCTTCTGGAGAACGGTGTCCACGTAAAGATTGCCTCCGGCACGGCCGAGTCCGTCAAGCTCGGCGGCGGAGCCGTCAAAGACACGGCGGACGCCGAGCGCCTGCAGCGTTTCGTTGAGGGTAATGCCGTAATCAAGCTTGAATTTCGGCATTTTGATTTTCAGCAGATCGCAGTAGGATGCACTTCTGACCAGCTTGACGAAGGCGTCTCCGCTGAGCTCTGCGAGATAATCGTCGAGGGACGTTCCCTCGGGCGGGAGCAGGGCAACGAAGCTGTACGCGCCGCCGGCATAGGGCTTGACGAATCCCTCTGTGCCGTCGCAGTCGATGAGCAGGCGGTCGGCGCGGCTGGTCATATAGTCAACCCGGGCCGTCTGCCCGTTCGCACAGGTGAAATCGCCGGGGAAGGTTTCGGCGGCGAAGGGCTTTTCCCATTTTGCGTCAAAGCAAATTGCGTTGAGCAGGAGCAGGGAGAGTCCTCGGAGGGTGCTCTCGTCGACCAGCTTGTTAATCATACCGTCGGTGGAATCGGATACCCATGCATTGATACGGTCGGCCGTTTGGGGCCGGGAGAAGGGGACGGGATGAATTTCGGCATCGTACAGGGACTTCAGCCGTTCTGCATAATCCTCGTTGAGGACAAAGCCGTTTTCTTCTGCCCAGACCGAGTTTGCCGAACGGAAGGCAGCGTCCTCGGTGGAGGAAAGTGCGGCGAGATAAGCGGGGAGAGCCTCGCGCAGCTCGTCAAGCGGCATACCGAGCGCTCCCTCCAGCTCGGCCAGCGTTTCGCCCGACGCGCCCTCGGCCAGAAGCACGAGCGCCTCGGAGAGGGAAAGTGCCGATACCATTCGCGTGGGATCATCTGCGGTCAGCCGAAGCAGGCGAATGGCAAGCTCGGCCGTTGCGGCGGAATAGGTTTTATTCTCCATCGTATCCATGTCCTCTTTTATTGTGATTTCCTCCTTCGGGGGGGAGGGCGGCAGATGAGCGCCCGTACAGAGTAGTGCGCCGAGTAGGGCGCAGGCGGTGAGTCCTGTCAGATGAAATGCCATGCGGAATCCTCCTTTTTCATGTTATAAAAACAGACGGAAAAAAAAGAAAAATGTTCCGTCAGGGCGTAAAATCAATTCCCGCTCGCCGTGCCTGCTCGTGCTGTTTATGGCGCGGAATGGTGTAGACGCGCCCATCGCGGCGGAAATTTGCGCCGGTTTGATGAAAGCGGAAGGGGACGGATGCTCTTACGCAGGCGTCGCGGATTGCCTCAATCCAGGCAAAGTCGCAGATGCGTGCGCCCTCGCCCGATTCACCGCCGACCGAAACCTCCTCCACGCGTGCATCCAGATAGGGAGAGAGATCAATCGGCTCAAGCAGAGGCTCACAGACGATAAAGCGGTGTGCAATGGGGGCAGCAAGAAAGAGCGGGAGCCGCTCGTCGGCACGTTTTTGATTTTCACAGGTGCATCCGATGTGTACGTTGGGATATCCCGCCCCCCAATCGTCGGGAAGCGAAACGGAGAAACGGAAAATTCGCTTGGTGATGATATAAAAGTCCACGTCGGGGCGTGCGGCGATCGTTTGCCATGCCTCACGCCGCCATTCGTCGGCTTCCTCAAGAAAGAAGTCGGAGGTGAAGCAGGTCCACAGCGCCGATCCCGACGGAACGCGGTATTCGCCCGAGCGGGTTTTGCGCAGAGGCAGACCGAACGCACCCGTGCGATGGGGCGACGCAGGATCACGGTCGTGCAGGGCGTCAAGCCGATAGACGTAGCAGTTGGCACATCCCTCGCTGATCTTGTGACAGCCGTGCCAAAGATTCCATCCGTTTTTCATGCGCGTCCTCCGTTCTTCTATAGTATGCTTACGGGCAGAATCAGTATACCATATTCCGGGAGAAAATGCAAGAATACGACATTTTATCTTGTGTTTTCTCCTGAAATATGGTACAATGAAAAAAGAACGGAAAGTGAAGGAAAAAAGAAGATGTCCAAAACCAGAATCATTGCCGTCCGTCACGCGCAAAGTGAGGGTAACCTTGCCAGCTTTTTCTGCGGGCACACAGATGTAGCTCTCTCGGCACTCGGACGCCGACAGGCCGCTGAGACGGCGAAATATCTTGACCGGTATCCGATTGACCGTATTTATTCGAGCGATTTGCTTCGCGTCGTGACCACCGCCCGTCCGACTGCCGAGCGCCGTGGACTTGAGATTTGCCGCGAGCGCGATTTGCGCGAGGTGCATATGGGGGTGTGGGAGGGCTTGCCGCACAGCGAGGTGATGCGGGATTATGCGGCCGACGCTGAAGCCTGGCATCACGATTTTATCAACGCCGTCTGCACGGACGGGGAGTCGGTTCGCCAACTGATCAGCCGCGTCAGCGCAGCCTTTCGGCGGATTGCTGATGAAAATCCGGGCAAAACGGTTGCCGTTTTTAGTCACGGAACGCCTCTGCGTGCCATGCTGACGCTGTGGCAGGGCCTGCCGATCGAGGCAATCAATCGTGTGCCCTTTCCGCCGAATGCGTCGGTCACGGTAGTGGATTATACCGATGACGGCGTTCTCCTCGCAGAAGCGGCCTATGCGGATCATCTTGCGGCGGCCGGTCTTGTTCCGCCCCGCGCGGCGTACGAAAAAACGGATGTTGAAACGAAGAAGTAACTTCCGTGTCGGCAGACAATCAAATTGATTATTTTATGGAGGAGTACGATGAAACAAAACGAAAAAAAATACCCGCCCCGTTCTGTAATTGAGCAGCGCTATACGTCTGCACGGCAAAATCTTTTTCTGATGATCCTTCTGACCGCCGTTAATCTGATTGCAATGGCCTTGGGGGCGGATTGGATGATGCTTTTCTCGGCCTCCGTTCCGTATTTTACCCTGATGTTTTCCCTCCCGTCCTTCGGCCTGATCCCTCTCCCGATCGGTGCGGTAATCACGGTTCTGGCGGTAGGGCTGTATCTGCTGACCTGGATAATGAGCAAGAAGCATTACGGCTGGATGATCGCGGCGCTGGTGATGTTTTCCCTTGATATGCTCCTGATGCTCGGGATGAATCTGTTCTTTTATCTTGCCATGGGAGAAACGTTGAGTGTTCTGCAGATTCTGATTCAGATCTGGGTTTTGTATTATTTAATCATCGGCGTTCGTTATGGGTATCTGCGCACGGTTGTTCCTGAGGAGACGGAGGAAGAGCAGACGTGCGGCGAACCGGACGTATCAGACGAGCAAGCAGTAAGCACGTCGACGGTGCCCAGGCCTGCCGATATGGACGTGAAGGCCGGGGTTCTGCTTGAGGCCGAGGTGGCAGGATACCGCGTTTGTTACCGCCGTGTCAAGCAAACGAATGAGTTGGTCATTAACGGATATGTCTACGATGAGGTTACGATGCGCATAGAAACCGCACATCTTCTGCGTGCCACGGTTGGCAGTCGTCTGATTGAAGCCGGGTATGACGGCAGGGCAAACGTTTTCATCCGTCTCGACGGAGCCGAAGTCGCAAAAAAAATTCGGATTATATAAGAGCCTCTCGATCCCTAAAGGGCACAGGCGGACGCCCAACGTCCGCCTGTGCCCTTTGTTTTATCCGATCAAGAAGGGCTTTGCCTCCCCGAGCGGGGACGAAGCCGGGTTTGACTATGTACAGCGCTTGTCAAGAATATCAAAAATTGCCGCACCTCCGATCAGAATGCTAAACGAGCAGATCAGTGCTTCGACCTGCGGGAAAAAGAGGGCGTAGGCATAGGAAGGGGAGTTTCGGATAGCGTCGGGGAGAAGGAGGGCGATCAGTGTCGTATGGAGGAGGATGTAGGGCAGCCCGCAAAAGAGAATCCGTCGGGCAATGGTGGAGATGGATGCAACACATTCGGCAAATGATTGCCTGAGGGGGGAACGGCTTCGTTTCATAAGGCTCCTTTCCGAAAATGGGTATATATCCGCGGTACGGTGCGTTTTACCGCATAAATTTTCAGTTATGCAGAAAGGCGAAAAAGCGGACAATTATTCCAATCCCGACTGTCGGGTGGAATAAGGCAAGACCTCGGGGGGATCTCTCCTCTATGATACCATATGCGGTATCCGGTGTAAAGGAACACTTTTTTCCAAACTTGCAGCATCCCAAAAACGACATGAATCGGCGTGATGATGCAATCTGCGGGAGGGCATAATTATGCATCGCCGACCATCCGTTTTTTTTATTTTTGCAGAATGATTGCTTTTTTATCCCGAATTTGTTTAATCAGGAAAAACATGGATATTGCACGCGTGGAGACGATAAAAATCTTAATCTTTCCTCCCCGCTCTTTCATGCTACAATAGCATCACACTCCGGAATGAACGCAGAGTGAAAAAATGAAAAGGAAGTGCAAGATATGACTACCATGACAGCCCGTACGGGGCATGACCGCGAGGAAAGGATTGAACTTGTTCGAACAGACCGACGAACCGTTCGGGGCGTAACGCTGCAATACCGTATGTACCGCCTGCGGAATGCGTTTCTTGACGGTTATGCCATCGAAGCGGATGGACCGGACGGCAAAAGTCCGCTGTATTTTTTTGATCATTACGCCGTGCGTGCGGAAGCCTTTTACGCACAATTGGTCAAGTTTGCGGTTTTTCCCTGTATGCTTGGGGAAATCCTTACGGATGCTTGCGGTGATTTTGTCGCATTCCCAAGCCCGAAAAATCCCGATTGCTCTTTACAAATTGCCAAAAATATGATAAAATAAAAAAAGCGGAGCGGAGGAACGATTGCGCCGAACCCGTTTGAATCCGGAGGAAAGGAAGCCTTTGCCCCGGCAAAGGCGTGCTGTCTGTTATGAAATGTCCAAGCTGCGGCTTTCCCGATAGCAAGGTTGTGGATTCCCGTCCCACCGAAGAGGGAGCAAGCATCCGCCGCCGCCGCGAATGTGTGTCCTGCGGCAAGCGATTTACGACATACGAGGTCGTTGACCTCATTCAGGTCATCGTTCGGAAGAAGGATGGCTCAAAGGAGCTCTTTGATCGCTCAAAGCTGCTGTCAGGGCTGCTGAAGGCCTGCCAGAAGCGTGCGGTCAGTGCAGAAGCCATTGCGGCTGAAATTGAGACGGAGCTGCAGAATTCGCTTCGTCCCGAGGTAACGACTGCTGAAATCGGCGAGATGGCAATGGAAAAGCTCAAGGCTGTTGACGCCGTGGCCTACGTTCGCTTTGCCTCGGTTTACCGTGAATTCAAAGACGTGGATACGTTCCTTGAGGAGCTGCGCGAGCTCAAGCAAACTTCAAACTGAATAAAAGCATTACGCCGTCCCCGAAAAACCGGGACGGCGTAAATAAATGTCATTAACTTAAGCCGCAAATCTCGCGATTTGCGGCTTTTGCCATGCCGTGGGTTTACAATTCCGTTTGAAAGAAGAAAACATCCCGTTATTGGTTCGTCGCGTTGGTTATGGGAAACTTTTGCAGTCGCATCGTAAACGCGGTTACAGTCGAACAGAAATCGCAGAACATACACGAATACAACGTCAACTTGAAGATAACGCTTGAGCTGTGCAAGCAGTTTTACCGCGATGACAGCGCGGACGGCGAACAGATTCATCATATCTTTAACCTATCCGTCCAAATCGTAGTGACAAGCGGAATCTGCGAACGAAATCGTTTGCAGGATTTGTCTATCGTATAGCGTCAAAAAAACACAGGCGCGGGTGAGCCATTGAAGCAGACCCGCACTTTGTATATGCAGGAGTGGCTTTCAACTTAGTCTTCGTAATGTAGGAAAGATTTGGGCGTTTCCCATTATATCAAATTGGAATTTTGCGTGGTTAGATATTTCGTGCGGTGTTAACTTTACACAATAAAGAATGGCATACTTACAACTACACAGCGAATAATAACTTATTCCCAAAGGCAACCAACCATTGCTCGACAAAAAACATACGATTGTTGTATAATTATTGCAGAAAGGCGGTGGTCTTATGTTTGATACAAAGAAATTTGGCGGCTACCTCTCACGGCTGAGAAAGAATGCCGATATGACACAGATGGAGCTCGCGGATCGGCTGAATTTGACACGCCAGGCGATTTCACGCTATGAGCATGGCGACAGCTTTCCTGATGTTTCAATTCTTGTCTTGATTGCAGACATATTTGATATCACGTTAGATGAGTTGATAGGCTCCGGCGAGCCGACACGCGGCGAATCAAGGATACTCGAAAGAATTGCAAGTGGTGATGAGAGTGTAACGGCGGAAAATATCGAGGATATTGTTAGCCTCGCACCTTATCTTAAACCGAGCATTCTGACAAAACTTTCCGCCGGTCTATCCGCGCAGGGAATCGATATTTCAAATATCATTTCGCTTGCGGAATATTTGAATGATGACAGCGTGATTTCTATGATGGAAAACGCGAAGTTTGAAACAATCAGTATTGATCTTCTCGAAAAGCTTATGCCGTTTTTGGAGGCAAAGTCGAAATATACAATCTTTCAAAAAATTCTCGACGGTGATATGGACTGGCACTTTCTCCGTCCGCTACTAATTTACTCGGACGGATTTCACAGTCAGGTAGAAGCTGCGGTTGTTGAGGGTGCCCTTCCGTGGGAAGCACTTGATATGATGCGGCAAGCATGGCACGATATATGTGAACGTCAGCGAAAGAATAGTGAATTATGAAAAAGCGATTTGATAATTTATGTTTTCTGCTTGCATATGCATGGAAAAAATGCAAAGTGTTGTATCTCGCTTCACTCGGGAAAGCCATATTCAACGCTTTATTGCCGTTAATCGACATCGCGGGACTCGGTCTTGTGGTGGATGCGCTGGTGAACAACCGTCCCCGTCATGAAGTTATGCGCCTGATTTTATTTTTTCTTCTGTTTAACCTCACCGTCGCCTTACTCTCGCAACTTCTGACACTGGCAGAAAATATAATCATGCGTAAAGCATCTGATATTACACAACGCGACTATATGAATGATAGCATTCGGATTGATTATCACTATGCTCAGGATCGGAGTATTCTCAATCTGAAGAAAAAGTCTATGGGTGCGAACCCTGCATGGTTTCTTTGGTCAGTAGGCAAACTCGTAAAATGCATCGTTCAATTTGCGGGAATTACCTATCTCTTTTCGATTCTCAGTCCGCTGTTTCTCGGTGTGCTTCTATTGACATCTGTTCTTTCGATCTTGTTTATCGTGTACGAAGGTCGATTGGATTTTGCATACCGAAACGATTCCACAGAGGATGAACGAGCTATGGATTATCTGTACAAGACTATGACCGATTCCGGCTATGCAAAAGAGGTGCGTATAAACCATGCAGACAATATTCTCAAGAGAAAATATTCTGGACGGTATGAATCGCACCTTGCACGAAAAATCCAGTTAGAAAATAAACGCGCCTTTCTTCATATATGCAGTTTAATCTTGACTGTTGTACAGTCTATAACGATGTATCTGTATTTTTCACATCAGGTGTTCTCGGCACAAATAGATATTGGCGAATATACTGTACTTCTCGGTGCAACTACACTGCTCGCAGGTGTTCTGCTCGAATTCTTCAATTTGACCGTCAACAACATAGCAAAGACACTTGATTTCACAGATCTTTTCCGCGAATATCAAAATCATGTAACTGAAAATAGTAAAATTTTTGCAAGTCGTGAACTTTCAATGCCGAAATTCGATCGTTCAGAACTGAAAATATCGTTTGAAGACGTATCCTTCACCTATCCCGGTTCGCAAAAAAAGATACTTGATCACATCAGTTTTACGATTACACAGGGCGAAAAACTCGGTATCGTCGGGCTTAACGGTTCCGGAAAAACGACATTGATCAAGCTGTTGTGCCGTCTGTATGACCCGACAGAGGGCAGAATCACGCTGAACGGCATCGACATCCGGGAAATTCCGCACGACGAATACACAAAGCTCATCGGCATCGTTCTGCAGGATTTTTGCCTGTTTGCTTATTCGGTGAGCGAAAATGTGGTATTCGGCGGACAGACGGACGAAGCACGTTTGCAGGACAGCATTGAAAAAAGCGGTCTGGCCGAGAAAATTGCGATTTTACAGAACGGCGTACATACCTCACTTTATAAAACGCTGGACGATAACGGAGTGGAATTTTCCGGCGGAGAGGGACAAAAGCTGGCGTTGGCGCGCGCTATTTACAAAAATGCAGGAATTATGATTCTCGATGAGCCTACATCGGCTTTAGATCCGCTGGCTGAACTTGCATTGTTCTCACGGCTTGCCGATATCGCTGACGGTAGAACAACTCTCTTTATTTCGCATCGATTATCTTCAACCAAATTTTGTGATCGAATTCTCGTACTGTCGGAGGGGAAAATTGCAGAGATAGGTTCTCATGATGCACTTATGGAGAAAGGCGGCATATATGCTGATCTATTCCATACACAGGCAAAATATTACGAATCAGCGGAGGTAATGGCATGAAACGTAAAATGAAAATTTTGCATGCAATTTTGCGTTTGATTGCAGAAAAAGAACCCTCATATCTTCTTTGGTCGGTACCGCAGATCATTACAAATTCTGCTTTATCTCTGCTCACGGTATATGTACCAAAGCGGATTTTAGAAACTCTGACCGGTATCAGTACATTTGAAAAAATGGTGCAGGTAATTCTGTTCTACAGTTTGCTTTTGCTTTTTTGGGAAATGATTAATCACTATCTCTCAGATCGTAGTAACCTCGCTGCTGTAAAATTTGCAGCAGTAACCAGATTTGAGATTGGCAGAATCACGATGCAACTTGAGATGAAGGACATCGAAACGGCATCGCAGAGAAAAGTCATTCAAATGGCAAATAACGCCACCGGCTTGACAGGGATTCTCGGAGTCGTTAGGCAGATGATATCAAATGTTATCACAATCGCGGGTCTTGCATGGATTTCAATGCGACTGAATGCATTGTTTCTTCTTGCAATTGCCGTTGTTTTAGCTGTAAAAACACTATTTTCATATCTGCAATTTCGTTTCAATAAAAAAGCACGAGAGTTATATGCTAAAAATGATCGTGTCGGAGATTATCTGATGGGACTTGCGTATTTTAACCATGGCGCACAGAAGGAACTCCGGGTGAATAATCTTCGGGATTGGTTTATGGAGAAAATCCTGAGATACCGCAGCGAAATGGTACGGCTGCAATATAAGGATTTTAAGCGAAACGCATTATTTGAGTCGATCATGGCGATTTTGATGGGAGCGCAATCTTTTGTTGTACTGGCTATTTTGATGAACAGCTATCTTGATGGTGCGATTACAATAGCTGACTTTACAATGTATTTTTCTGCTGTGACATCTTTGACTGTCGCTTTGAATGCGCTGACGCAGCAGATCCGTCGTTACAACGAGCAGATGCTGAATTTCACGGATTATCAAAAACTTGTTGATTTGCTGGCAAAGACGAGGATAGAAGATACATCGAATACAGAAATACCAACACAAGCGGAAATTGTGTTCGATGATGTAACCTTTGCTTATCCGGGGAGCGATAAAAATGTCTTGGAACATCTCAATCTCACTATCCGAAATGGAGAAAAGCTTATGATCGTGGGTGTGAACGGTTCCGGTAAAACGACTCTAATCAAACTGCTTTGCAAACTATATCGTCCTACATCAGGTCGAATCACCATAAATGGACAAGATATATGGAGTATTCCAAACGTGGTATATTACAACACGATTGGTGCTGTTTTTCAAGATTACCGGAATTTTGCGTTTACTCTTGCAGAAAACGTTTCGCTCGAGGAAAAGGCTGACAGCAAGCGTATCTATGATATTTTCCATGAACTTGGACTTGGCATGTTCATTGATGATCTACCGGATGGCATAGATACAAACTTGACACGGCAGTTTTCATCAAATGGCGTGGAACTTTCTGGCGGGCAGGCTCAAAAACTCGCTATCGCTCGCGCGATATATAAGGATTCTCCGTTGCTCATATTGGATGAGCCAACCGCGAGTCTTGATGTTAAAGCTGAAAGCGAGATTTATGCGGATTTCAGCAGGATGGCAAACGGAAAGACTACCGTATTTATTAGCCATCGACTGGCAGCAGCAATGCTTGCGGAACGGATTGTGGTGATGGATGGCGGGCGGATTGCGGAAAGCGGATCTCATACAGAACTGATGCGGTACGGCGGTATGTATACAGAGATGTTTACGGCGCAGAGTCAGGCATATCTTGCAACGTGTGAATGAAAGAAAAAGACACCCCCTCGGTTGTGTTGACCTGAGGGGGTGATTGGCGTTCGCGGCTTAAGTTAATGACATTGCGTCGTAAATTTTTATTTTCCTTTTCTGCAGGCGGCAATGGCGACTGCCGCATAGGAGGTGAAGCCGTGATCGCGGCTGCCCTTTCCCTCCATGAATTCCCACAGCGTTCCGGTCATCTTTGCCATTTCGCCGAAGTAGCCGCGGATATTCTGCGCAAGGCGTTCGTATTCCCCCCAGCGCATGAGAAGCTCCATGCGGACGTAGATGCCGGTTAGTGCGTTGGCCTTGGCCACATCGGGAAGCTCTGTCGTCCGGTCGGGGCCGAAAACGTCAAGCAGGACGTTGACCAGCTCAGCAAATCGGGGATCGTTTCGGTCTGCGGCACCGAAGCGGAAGGCGTAATATTGGCAGGCCTCGGAGACGTGGGGATAGTTGACGAGATTTCCGTTCTCATCGCGATAGGCATGATCGCGGAAAAATTTCCCATCAAAGGAAAGAGAGGTAACCGTACGGCGGATCGCGTTTGCCTTTTCCGTTTCACCGCTGCCCCAGATGCGGTCACAGCATTCCAGCGCTTCGGCGTAGAGCAGGTTGGTCGGATAATTGAGTCCCACCGTCCATTCGTTTGCCTTGGAATAATCAATGAAGTTTCCGCCGGGGAGATTTTCAAGCAGTCCGATGGAATTTTCATGCCGGGCAAACCAGGCCATCAGATCGGCAATCAGCGTGCGATAGCGTTCACGGTCAACGTCGGGAGCGCGCAGATTGAGAAACTGCTCAAGCTCAAGCACGTACCAGAGCGCCCATTGCGGCATGAAGCTGCGGCCGACGTAGGAGGGGAAGCATCTGGGGAGCATTCCGTCGGGGAGCGGTCTTTCCGGTGAGTCGGGCGTTTTCGGACGGACGAGGAAGTTTTCAAGGAAGTCCCGCTCAACGTCAGCCCGCCCGGTGAGTGCGTATTCGGTCTGTGCCGTAAAATAGCTGTCACAAAGCCATCCGGCCCGCTCCCGTGCAGGGCAGTCCATGTAAATGTCGATGGTATTGTGCGCAAAGGATCGGTATGCGGCACGGGCAATCCGATCAAGTATTTCATCTCCCGTGCGGGGGAAGTCGGGGATCGGATATGCAAATTCCGTCATGGAGAGCGCATGAAGCTGAAGCTCACCCGATGTGACGGCGAGCATGACGTAGCGTGCCGAATAGGGCTCGAATGAGTGCAGATCATATTTGCCCGGAGAAAGCATCCATTCGATCACCGCGCGCATGCTGAGGTTCGGAAAATGAAAATGCTCGGGGGAGCCATCTTCACTGAAGGCGAGAATAATCTCACTCTCGGATTCTGCCTCAAGCAGGAGGCGGAAGAACCCGGCGCAGATTTCCCGATAGTCGAAAATGGCATATTCTCCTGCGCGAAGACGAAGGGGAAGCGTGCGCATTTCTCCTCCCGGCACCTGCGTGAGGGAGAGAAAATCAATGAAAGGGGTGCGCGCAAGCGTGTCATTGGGGAACCATCCCCAGTCGGCGCTAAGCGAAATTCCCGTATCCTTTGCCCACGCGGCGTCCGTGTCAGGATCGCGGTGCAGAGTTCCGACTGCGGTGAGGCTTGCGTCGGATACCGCCCGATATGCGGGATAAGCCGCACGGCGAGGGAGATAGGTCAGATCGAGCGAAAGAATATCGATGTCGGCTTCGGTCGCATCGGAGAGGGGAAGCTTGCCTCGACGGAAATCCCAGCTTTCACAGAAATGGCGCTGTAAGGAGAACCGCTGTACCCTCTGCACGCGCGTGCCCGGCAAATATGCGTGAAAGTCCCGTCCGGTGAAGGCGATTACCTCATCGTCCGTGCGGAGCTCGGCCTGGATGAAGGAGGTCTGGTTGACTGCCGAGAGGGAGTTGCATCGGCATCCGAGGACTTCGACGGTGAGGGAAACCTTTCCGTTCCTTCCTTCAATCGGGAGAATGTCCACCCGTGCATGGCCGCGTGCCGTGCGTGCGGGGCCGAAATGCAGAAAACGGTCGTCTGCCCAAACGCGGTAGAAGGTTGCTGCTGTGATATACAGCTTCATATTCGGACGCACATCGGCAGTAACGGTAAATACGGCATGAATATTCATTTCATCCGCAAGTCCGCGCGGCCAGATTGGCTTTGCCAAAGTAAACATGGTGTATCCTCCTGAACGATACGGTATCCTGTGCGGAAATTATTTTTTGGTGCAGGCAGCAATTGCCACGGCGGCATACGAAGCGAAGCCGTGGTCCAGACTGCCGATACCCTGCGTGTATTCCCAAAGCGTGCCGGTTTTTTCGGCCATACCGCCGAAGAAGCCGCAGATGTCTGCGCGGAGCTGTTCGTGCTCCTCCCAGCGGATGAGCAGCTCAAGGCGCAGGTAGATACCCATCAGCGCGTTGGCCTTTTCTATTTCGGGCAGCTCGTCGGTGCGCGCGGGACCGAATACATTCAGCACGGTATTGACAAGCTCGGCAAAGCGCGGGTCATTTCTGTCAGCCGCACCGAAGCGGAAGGCGTAGTACTGGCAGGCCTCGGAGATATGCGGATAGTTGACGATATTGCCTGCCTCATCGCGGTATGCATGGTCACGGAAGAAGCTGCCGTCAAAGGAAAGTCGGGTAACCTCGCGGCGGATGGCGTCCGCCTTTGCCTTCTCGCCGCCGCCCCAGATGCGGTCACAGCATTCAAGTGCTTCGGCGTAGAGCAGATTGGTCGGGTAGTTGATCTCCTGCACCCACTGGTTTGCCTTTGACCATTCCACGAAATTCCAACCGGGCAGCTTTTCTAAGAGTCCGAGCTCATTTTCGTATTGGGTAAACCAGTTCATCAGCGCGGTGATCAGCGGGCGGTACGCCTCGCGGTCGGCTGAGGGATTACGTTCGTTGAGATACTGCTCCAGTTCAAGCACGTACCACAGCGCCCATTGCGGGATAAAGCTGCCGCTGACGTTGGAGGGATAGCACTTGGGCAGCATCCCGTCGGGGATGGGCTCTCCGGGGTCCTTGACGTCGGGACGGAGAAGAAAGTTTTCAAGGAACGCAGGCTCGACGTCGACATGACCGAGAATCTGATATTCTGCCTGTGCGGTAAAGTAACTGTCACAGAGCCATCCGGCACGCTCGCGCGACGGGCAGTCCATATAAATGTCCACGGCATTGTGTGCAAACGTGCGGCGGGCGGCGCGGTCAATCTCGGCAAGCAAGGGATCGCCGATGGCGGGCGCTTCGGGGAGGGGATGGGCAAATTCCACCGTCGAGAGGGAGGAGAGGGAAATCTCTCCTGCCGTGACGGCAAGCATGACATAGCGCGCCGTGTAGGGCTCAAAGGTGAGCAGATCGTACTTACCCGGAGCGAGAAGCCATTCGACGACGGCGTGCATATTGATGCGGGCAAAGGAGAATTGCTCGGGGGAGCCGTCCTCGCTGAAGGCGAGGATGATTTCGCTCTCCGCCCGTGCGTTCAGGGCGAGACGGAAGAAGCCGGCGTAAACCTGCTTGAAATCAAGCAGTGCGTATTCTCCTGCGTGCAGGGTCAGGGGAAGGGTGGCGGGGGTGTCGCTCGGATTCTGCACCAGATACTGAAAATCAATGAAGGGGGTCCGTGCAAGCTCGCTCTCATCAAATGCGCCCGAATAATCGTAGAGCTTGCCGCCCGAATACTTCGTGCGGCAGATTTCTGCATCGGGATTGCGGGTCAGCGTGCCGTGTGCGGTAAGGACGGCCTCCGGGGAGAGGGCATAGGTCGGGTATGCGGCGCGACGGGGGAGATAGCGGAGTCCGAGATCAAGCACCTCCGCCTCGACGGTTCTGCCTGCTGCAGGATCGGCGGGTTTGGTCAGAAAATCCCAGCTTTCGCTGAAGTGACGCTGCTTGGAAAAACGCTGAACCTTTTGAATATGCGTTTCGGGCATATGTACCGTAAAATCGCGTCCCGTATAGGCAATCACCTCGCCGTCGGCGACAAGCTCTGCCTGAAGGAAGGAGGGCTGATTGACGGTCGAGAGGGTTTCACAGCGATACCCCATTGCTTCAATCACAAGGGATATTTTCTCGGACTGACCGGCAATCGGAATCTCGTCCACGCGTGCATAGCCGCGCGCAGTACGGGCAGGACCGAAGTGCAGGAAGCGGCCGTTGAGGAAAACGCGGTAAAAGGTTGCACCTGTGATGCGCAGGCGGAGATTCGGCCGCGCGTCGGTTTCGCAAACAAAGACGGCCTGGATGTTCATTTCATCGGCAAGGCCCCTCGGCCAGATCGGTTTAGCGTGAGTAAACATAAGAGTCTCCTTAAATAATATGGTGAAATCGTCTGCATATGTGCCATGATAAAGCACCTTCAGCCTGCCGTTTTCATCCACAGCTTTGGAGTTGGCAAAACGCTGCCGAACAGCAGGAGATAGCTCGTTTCCTTCGCTGTCTTCGGAAAGTGAAAAAATGGTATTGACATTTTCAGGAAGAGGTGCTATACTATCATCAACAGAAGCATTCATTCCATAATCACTGGCGATTAGTGCCTTTGATTCACTGGCTTGAGTGCTTCTGCTTTTTATTCTCACAAGGTTATGTTCACGGATTTATCTATCGATATATTCACGGAATCCTTCTCTACCAAAAATGGAAATGTTTTACGGCAGAGCAATTTGAACGATTCTATTTTACTCTTTATGTCGAAAGGTGTCAAGACGATATTGGCCGAAAAAAATATAAAATCGTTCTTTCTCGCCGTCCGTTTTCGATTCTGCCGCCATGGGGTGTCTTCAAGGATGCTTGGGGAAAGCGCGGGAGATGCCATTCGTCCTAAGGGAGGGACGGGGAATTTTTAGCACTTACCTGTGCTGTTTACAAAATATTAACAAAATATATGCACTTACTTCTTGACTTTGGCCGCAATTCGTGGTAAATTTTATACGTAGTTTAGCACTTAACCCCAAAGAGTGCTAAAATATCTTCTTCAGGAGAGGGAGGTGTGAAGATGAATCTGCGGAATAACGCATTGAGTGAGCGGAAAAAGCTCATATTAAAAGCGATTATTGATGCACATATTGAAAACGGTGAGCCGGTCGGCTCGCGGTATATCATGCAGAACGCGCAGATTGCTTATTCTTCCGCCACCATTCGCAACGAAATGGCCGAGCTTGAGGAGATGGGTTATCTCGAACAGCCGCATACATCGGCCGGGCGTATCCCGAGCGAACTCGGCTACCGATTCTACGTGGATACTATGCTCAGCCGTTACGCCATGACGCAGCGTGAGATTGCCGAACTCAACAATTTGCTCCGGGTCAAGCAGGCGGAGGTTGATACGATCCTTGAACAGGCCTCAAAGCTTGCCGCCGCCCTGACCAATTATACGGGTATTTCGGTTAAGCCGAAGCCGACAGCTGCGTCCATCCGTCGGTTTGAGACGGTCTGGGTTGATCCCCGCAGCTTTATTCTGGTCATGGTGACCTCAACGGGGACGGTGAAGAGCAAGTTCGTGCATCTCGGCTTTGATGCACCTCCCGACACCGTGTCGCGGCTTGCCGCCGCGCTCAACGTCAATCTTGCCGGACTTTCTGCCGAGCAGATTACCCTTCCCGCCATCATGCGTATGGAAGCGGCAATGGGGCTTGACGCGGTTCTGGTCAATCCGATCATCAAATGTATTTATGAAACGATGAGCGAGCTTGACGACGGCGAGGTGCGCTTTGAGGGGATTAATCGCCTTCTGCAGTATCCCGAATACGCCGATATCGGCCGCTTTAAGCAGTTGCTCGGTGCACTTGAGGAAAAGCACGATATTCTCGATCTCGTCTCGGGTTCTCAGGCGGATGACGTCAACATCTATATCGGTTCGGAAAACACCGTTGACGTGATGCAGAACTCATCGCTGATTTTCAAAACTATCCGCCGTGACGGGCATACGGTCGGTGCGATCGGCATCATCGGTCCCTGCCGTATGGATTATTCCCGCGTCGTGACCATGATCGAGCATCTGGCCGGTCAGGTTTCGGCGATGCTGGACGCGGACGGAAATCAAAGGAATTTATTGAACGGAGGAGAACATAATGCAGGAAATGGAAAAGGATAAGACGACTTCGGGAGAAACCGCGGAGCCGGTTGAGCCGACTGCGGCAGAAACAACCGCCGCCGAGGCAGAGCCGAAGAAAAAAGATAAGGAATGGAAGAAGGAGGCCAGACGCCTGGAGGCAGAGCTGGCCGCGGCACAGGAAAAGCTGGAGGCCGAGAGCGCCGCGCTGGCTGAGGCGAATGACAAATATCTTCGCATGATGGCCGAATACGACAATTTCCGTCGCCGCACCGCCCGTGAGCGCGAGGGACTTTACGCCGATGCGTACGCCGACGTGCTGACCAAAATTCTGCCCGTGCTTGACAATCTCGAGCGTGCGGCACAGTACAGCGATGCGGCAACCGTCGCACAGGGGGTCACGATGATCCTCAAGAGCTTTACCGAGGTGCTCGAGGGGCTTGGCATTGCCGAGATCGAGGCTGAGGGTAAGCCGTTCGATCCGAATCTGCACAACGCCGTTATGCACGTTGAAGACGAGCAGTACGGTGAGAGCGAGGTCATCGAGGTTATGCAGAAGGGCTATATCCGCGGAGACAAGGTGCTTCGCTACGCCATGGTAAAAGTGGCAAACTGACCGAAAAATCAATACAATCAACGATAGAAGAAATTATTTGGAGGAAATTATTATGGCAAACATGGAAAAAATCATCGGCATAGATCTCGGTACCACCAACTCCTGCGTGGCAGTCTATGAGGGCGGCGAGCCCATCGTTATTCCCAATCCCGAGGGCGCACGCACGACCCCCTCGGTCGTTGCCTTCTCGAAGACAGGCGAGCGTATGGTCGGCCAGGTCGCAAAGCGCCAGAGCATTACTAACCCCGACCGCACCGTTATGTCCATCAAGCGCGAGATGGGTACTGCCTATAAGACGGCGTCTATCGACGGCAAGACGTATACGCCGCAGGAGGTTTCTGCGATGATTCTGCAGAAGCTGAAGGCTGACGCAGAGGCGTACCTCGGCACGACCGTCTCCAAGGCGGTAATCACCGTTCCCGCATACTTCTCGGACGCACAGCGTCAGGCAACCAAGGACGCAGGCAAGATCGCAGGTCTTGAGGTGCTCCGCATCATCAACGAGCCGACCGCTGCAGCTCTCGCTTACGGCGCAGATAAGGATAACGACGCCAAGATCATGGTATTCGACCTCGGCGGCGGTACCTTCGACGTTTCTCTGCTGGAGATCTCGGTTGGCGTGTGCGACGTTCTGGCAACCGCAGGTAACAACCGTCTCGGCGGTGATGACTTCGACCAGCGCATCATCGACTGGATGGTTAAGACCTTCAAGGCTGAGAACGGCATCGACCTCGGCCAGGACAAGATGGTTATGCAGCGCCTCAAGGAAGCTGCGGAGAAGGCGAAGATTGAGCTCTCCGGCATGACCTCCGCCAATATTAACCTCCCCTTCCTGACGGCAGAGGCAACCGGCCCCAAGCACTTCGAGGCGACCCGCACCCGTGCAAAGTTTGATGAGCTGACGGCCGATCTCGTTGAGGCAACCATGAAGCCCACCCGTCAGGTTCTCTCCGACGCAGGCCTCAGCATCAATCAGATAGACAAGGTACTCCTCGTCGGCGGCTCGACCCGTATTCCCGCCGTTCAGGAGGCAGTCAAGAAGTTCATCGGCAAGGAACCCTTCAAGGGCATCAATCCCGACGAGTGCGTTGCCATCGGCGCTGCCATCCAGGCAGGTGTTCTCGGCGGCGAGGTCAAGGACCTGCTTCTGCTCGACGTTACGCCCCTGTCCCTCGGTATCGAGACCATGGGCGGCGTGTTCAACCGTATCATCGACCGCAATACCACCATTCCGGTCAAGAAGAGCCAGATCTATTCGACTGCAGCAGACGGTCAGACCCAGGTCGAGATCCACGTTCTGCAGGGTGAGCGCGAAATGGCTGCCGGCAACACGACCCTCGGCCGCTTCATCCTCGACGGTATCCCTGCGGCTCCCCGCGGCGTTCCGCAGATCGAGGTTACCTTCGACATCGACGCCAATGGCATCGTCAACGTAACCGCAACCGATAAGGGAACCGGTAAGGAACAGCATATCACCATCACCTCGTCGACCAATATGTCGCAGGAGGATATCGACCGCGCCGTAAAGGATGCAGAGAAGTTTGCTGAGGAGGACCGCATCCAGAAGGAAGCGGTTGACACCAAGAATCATGCAGAGTCCCTGATCTTCCAGAGTGAGAAGGCACTGGGCGAGCTTGGCGACAAGGTATCGGCTGACGAGAAGGCAGGCGTTGAGTCGGCCATCGAGAAGCTCAAGGAAACGCTCAAGGGCGGCGACACCGCAGCCATCAAGGCCGACACCGAGGCACTTGAGAAGGCCTTCTACGCCCTCTCCGAGAAGCTCTATGCACAGTCGGGTGCCGCACAGGGCGATCCGAATGCCCAGGGCGGTGCACAGGGCGGCGACGGCACCTACTACAACGCCGACTACGAAGACAAGACCGATAAATAAAAAGACAGCTGTGGGGACGCTTTTCGAGAAAAGCGCCCCCACACCCCCGCAAAAGCTTCCAAGCACACTTTTGATCGCATTATGTCTACGATCAAAATATGCGTGGAAGTTTTTGGGGATTGTTAAGGGACTTTTTTCCCAAAGCCCCTTAACCGGGGCATGGGGCTGTGCTCCATGCTCTATCTATCCCCGCGCCGACGGCGGTATCCGGTCGGAGAAATGGAGCCCCGTATGGCAGACAAACGAGATTATTATGAGGTGCTTGGACTGGAAAAGAGTGCGGGTGAGGCGGAAATAAAAAAGGCCTACCGCTCGCTTGCCAAGAAGTACCACCCCGATATGAAT
>JAZODX010000095.1:0-8447 GCA_045597265.1 Eubacteriales bacterium
CTTGGCTCACAGAACGACATGGCTACGATCCGACTTTAACACGCAGACGATTATCATCATCGGCGCGGCTGCCTGTATTGCGCTGTTGGCCGTCGTTCTCCTGATGGGGAAACGACGCAAATAAAAGAAAAAGACGGAATTTTGGCAAAACGTCTTGCGTCCCCCCCTGCTTATCGTGTATAATATATCTTACGCCTGTGCGTAAGGAAAGAAAAAAGGAAGACATATATGCAAACGCTTAAGTTGAAAATTGCCCTGCAGTTGGCACAAAAGCTGCAGACCCTCAATCCGGACGGCACCCCTGAGGCGACTGTGCTGGCTGAAATGATTGAATATCCGCCCGATCCCAAAATGGGCGATCTGGCTCTCCCTTGCTTTAAACTCAGCAAAACCATGCGCCGCTCTCCCGTACAGATTGCAGCAGCGCTCGCGGACGGCTTTGCGTGCGATGCGGTTGAGCGCGCCGAAGCGGTCAACGGATATTTTAACCTTTATCTCTCTTCGAAATGGCTTGCCGAAAACGTACTTTGCCGTATCCTCCGTGAGGGTGATAAATACGGCGCGTCGGATATCGGTGCAGGAAAAGAGGTCGTTTTGGACTATTCCTCGCCGAACGTTGCCAAGCCCTTCCACATCGGCCATCTTGGAACGACCGTAATCGGTCATTCGCTGAAATGTCTGCACGAGTTTGTCGGCTATCATTGCACGGGAATCAACTACCTCGGCGACTGGGGAACCCAGTTCGGCAAGTTGATCGTTGCCTATAAAAAATGGGGCAGCCGCGAGATGATTGAAGAGAGGGGGATTGACGCACTGGTTGATCTCTACGTGCGTATCAACAACGCGATCTCCGGCAATGAAGAGCAGGGAATTCCCGCAGACCCGGTATTGGGTGACGAAGCACGTGCGGAATTCCATAAGCTTGAGCTGCAGGATGAGGAAAATATTGCACTTTGGCGTTGGTTTGTGGATATCTCGCTCGCCGAATATCAGAAAACCTACCGCCAGCTCGGTATCACCTTTGACAGCTACAAGGGCGAGAGCTTCTATACCGATAAGATGCCGGCGCAGGTGGAAAAGCTGCGCGAGCAGGGGTTGCTCAAAATTGATGACGGTGCCTCCATCGTTGATCTTGAGGAATACGGTATGCCGCCCTGTCTGATTCTCAAGCGCGACGGCTCGACTCTGTATCCGACCCGTGATATCGCCGCTGCAGTCTACCGCGAGGATACCTATCACTTTGATAAAGCCATTTACGTTACCTCCGCCGGCCAGAGCCTGCACTTCAAGCAGTGGTTCAAGGTCGTTGAGCTGATGGGATATCCCTGGTTTGATAAGCTGGTACACGTTCCTTACGGTACCGTTTCGATCAACGGTGCAAAGCTGGCAACCCGTACCGGAAACGTGGTCCTGCTCAAGGATCTGTTTGCCATGGCAATCGACAAGGTGCGCGACATTATGGATGAAAAGAATCCCGATCTGCCGAATAAGGAAGAGGTTGCCGAAGCGGTCGGTGTCGGTGCGATTGTTTTCAATTATCTCTCGAACAACCGTAACCGCGACATTAACTTCGTTCTTGAGGATGCGCTGAGCTTTGAGGGGAATACCGGTCCCTACGCACAGTACACCTACGCCCGTACCTGTTCGATTCTGGAAAAGGCAGGCGAGCTCTGCTTTGACAATCCTGTCATCACCGCCCCCGAGGAGGCAGACCTGCTCAAGGTTCTGGCCCGCTTCAACGAGCGTGTCATGGCGGCGATTGACGATTACGAGCCGTCGTATATCGTGCGCTATATTCTTGACGTATGTGCGGCCTTCAACCGCTTCTATCATAACTGCCCCATCCTCACTGCAGAGGATGCCGAGGTACGTACCGCGCGCGTTGCTCTCGCACGTGCAACCGGTATCGTACTCGGCAATGCATTTGGCCTGGTCTGCCTGAAGAAGACCGAGAAAATTTAAAATAATTACAAACAAGAGGTATTCAATATGTCCGGACACAGCAAATGGAGCAATATTAAGCACAAGAAGGAAAAAACCGACGCCCAGCGCGCCAAAATCTTTACCAAGATCGGTAAGGAGATTACCATCGCCGTTAAGGCCGCAGGTCCCGACCCGAGCGTCAACAGCCGTCTGCGTGATCTGATTCAGAAGGCCAAGAGCAACAACGTGCCCAACGATAATATTGAGCGCACCATCAAGAAGGCCATGGGTGAAAATGACGTTAACTACGAAGAGCTGACCTATGAGGGATACGGCCCCCAGGGTGTTGCCGTTATCGTGGAGACCACGACCGACAACCGCAACCGTACCGCATCCGAGCTTCGTCACTATTTTGATAAGTTCGGCGGTAATCTCGGCCAGACCGGCTGCGTCAGCTATCTGTTCTCGACCAAGGGCGTTATCTTGATTCTGCGTGATGACAAGATCGACGAGGATGCGCTGATGGAAGCTGCACTCGAGGAGGGGGCAGAGGACTTCGTTGCTGACGAGGAGGTCTTCGAAATTTATACCGAGCCCTCCGATCTTTCCGCGATTCGTGACGCACTTGAGGCCAAGGGCTATGCGATCGAGTCGGCTGAGGAGGATAAGATTCCTTCCAACTACGTCACGCTTGAGGGCGAGGATGCAATCAAGCATATGAATCTCCTGCTTGAGCACCTTGAGGATAATGAAGACGTACAGAACGTCTACCATAACTGGGAGAATGCCGACGAGGAGTAAACCTCTTTTTCGATGAAAATACAATAGGAGTTAAGCATATGAATTTTCCGAATCCCGACAGCGCAATTCTGCGTGAAAAAAAACTTTTTATTTTCGATATGGACGGCACGATTTATCTCGGCTATAACGTCTTTGATTTCGCAATCCGTTTCATCAATCATTTGCGTGAGAGCGGCAAGAAGGTTCTCTTCTTCACCAATAATGCATCACATACCACCGCGTTCTACCAGACCAAGCTGGCAAAGCTTGGCTTTTCCCCTGCGGCCGATGAGATTATGACCTCGGGCGACGTGACCATCGAATTCCTGCGCCGTCATCGGGCAGGGAAGAGTGTCTATCTGGTTGGCACGGACGAGTTGGTTGAAAACTTCCGCTCTGCCGGAATCAACGTCCTGACCGGTAAAGAGGAGAAGGCCGATATCGTGGTAACCAGTTTTGATACGACACTGACCTATGAGAAGCTTGACAATGCCTGCCGCTTTGTTCGCGGCGGTGCGGAATATCTCTCTACGCATCCCGATTTCAACTGCCCCACCGAAACCGGCTTTATTCCCGACAGCGGCGCAATCGCCGCATTCGTTACTGCCTCGACCGGGAAGACGCCGACCTATTTCGGCAAGCCCTACGCCGAGACGGTAGAGATGATCGGAGAAGCGACCGGTTTTGCACGTGAGGAAATGTGCATTTTCGGTGACCGTCTTTATACCGATATTGCGCTTGGTAAGAAGCACGGTGTTACGGCTGTTCTCGTTCTCTCGGGAGAAACGCAGCCTGCCGACGTTGATGCGGCCACGCCCGCAGAAAAGCCGGATTTTGTTTTCCCGTCTCTCGATGAGGTTGATCACGAGATGTTTGCCTGACCAAACGTAAGTGATGAAAAAGCGATGCCGGATCCGCAGGATCCGGCATCGCTTTTTCAATCAGCTTTCATCGGGAGAATATTCAAGAATATCTGCAGGCTGGCAGTCAAGCTCCCGACAGATTGCCTCGAGCGTTGAGAAACGGATGGCTTTTGCCTTGTTCGTTTTGAGAATGGAAAGATTGGCCTGTGTAATGCCGACGCGATCTGCCAGTTCGCCGAGTGAAATTTTTCGTTTTGCCATCATGACGTCAAGGTTGACAATAATCATTTTTTGATCCTCAAATCGTAAAATCGTTTTCCGCTTTAATGGCGGCGGCTTCTTCAATGACGTTTTTGACGACACGCATTGCCATGCCGATGAAGCAGGCCGCGAAGGAGACGGCAAAGGAGAAAGGGAAGAAGAAGCCGACGAAAGCAAAGCACAGGGTCTCGCCAAAGCAGGCATAGGAGAGGATGCGAAGACAGTCGACACTCGGCGCACTGAAAACCGCCTCACGGCGAACGCGGCGAAGCAGAACCAGCAGAGCTCCGTCGGCAATTACGGCAATCGCAAGAGCGAGATAAATCGCAGTCCAGAGAGAGGGGGGAATCGGTCCGGAGAAATTGGGAGCGACACGGAGATAGGCATCGGCAATGTGCGGCATGAACAGGGCGAGAAGAACCAAAACCGGGAGAAGGAGAAGAGAGAGAAAATAGGAGATTACGGTGGAAGCACGGCGGCTGACGCGCAGCGGTATAGACGGCATGGAATCATTCCTTTCCTGATGATCGATGGCTTCAGTATATCATAATTTGTATTCTATGTCAATTGAAATTTATTGATATTCAATATATCGCTTTGCCATCCTCGCGCAGTTGACATGGGTGGGAAGATATGATAAAATAAAATGAGTAATACTCGGGAGGGAATTTTGATATGATGTTTACGGCCCCTTCTTTTCTGTTTTTATTCTTACCCCTCATGCTTTCAATTTATGTCCTTGTTCCGCAGTTCTACCGCCGATATGTCATTCTTCTTGCCAATCTAATTTTTTACGTGATTGCATGCTGGTCAACGCCGATCACCATCGCAATTGCTTTTTTCAGCGCTGCATTGACGTATAGCTTTGGCTATGCCATCGCCGTTACCCATCGGCGAAGCACGCTTTTTGTTGCCGTTGCGCTCCATTTGAGTGCTTTTTTGGCTTACCGCTTTATCTATACGTATACGGCAGAGATTGCCTCCCCTTATTTCCCGCTGGGTGCGTCCTTTTATCTGCTTGCGTCCCTGTCTTACCTTTTTGACATTTATCGCAACGACGCTCCGCACGCCAAAAATATCGGAGATCTGCTTTCCTATATGCTGTTTTTTCCAACGCTGATTGTCGGTCCGATTATCCGCTATAAGGATTTCGACGGTATGATGGCAAGAATTACGCTTTCGGTTGGACATTTCAGCGAGGGGATAAAGCTTTATATTGCAGGTTTTCTCAAGCGGATATCCATTGCGGCAGTGCTGAATTTTATGCTCGACCAGATGTTGGATATTTACGGCGGTAAGCTGAGTATAGGTCTTGCCTTAATCGGCCTTTGCATGAATTTTGTTCAGCTTTGGTTTTCCCTGTCGGGATATTCCGATATGGCGCGCGGAATTATGTATATGCTTGGCATCCCGCACGCGAATGATTTTCCGCTGCCGAATAGCCTTCATGGCGGCACCGATTATCTTCGTCGCTTCTTTATCAGCCTTAACCGATGGATTGAAGACTATCTCGTTTATCCGATTCTCAGGCAGAATCTCCTTTCGGCGAGGACGAGGCGGATTTTGGCTGCCTGTGTTCTCTCGGTCGTACCGGCGCTTTGGATTAAAACCGAATGGTATATGCTTCTCCCCGTTTTTCCGGTACTTATCTATCGGATTTTACGGATTCTTCGTGAACCGCATCGCCGTGCCAATCCCTCCCGAATCCCACGCTTTGTGCGTCGCTTTGGCGGAATCGCCTCATCGATCCTGATCTTTCTGCTTTTCTGGCTTTTTGTTTCGCTTGACCGCCCGATGGATGCTCTGATTTATGGAAAAGAGCTTTTACAAAATGCGCTCGAGCCTATTCCGTACGGGATGTATGCGGTATTTTCCCATATGCGTTATTTGATTGTCGGCGCGGTAGGATTGGCTTTTCTGCTCCCGCTGCATACGCGGGCAGACGCCTTCTTTGGGAAGATTCCCCGTGCGGTGTCTGCGCTGATTCGCGGAATTTCCCTTGTGATCGTTATGGCTTGTTTTTGCTTCTCGATTATCCACTTTCTGCCGCAGTTCCCGAACGCGGCAGTCAATGCATTTGAACGAATCGTATTATAAATTTCTTTGACGGAAGAAAGGAGAGCGGGATGGAAGGTACGCGTACGATGTCCTTGCTGATTACGGTGGTTTTTATTGCCGTTATTCTCAGCGGCACCGCATATTTTGGCATCACGGCGTTGATTGCCTCTCCCGACAGCTTTGCAGATACCGCATATTATGCCGATGTCCCCCTGCCAAAGGCAATGCATGATTTTGACCGGGGCTTTTACCTGGATCGCACCATGCGCGAATTTTTGACGGCGAACGATTATCGCCTGTTTGAGCGGATTGCTGATCAGCGTGTGGTATTGGGTGAGGAGGATTTTCTGTTCCCTTTGCAGAGCAGCTCCGGATATGATTATCTTGAGGACTTTGCCGGCAATTTGCAATATAGTGAGGAACAGCTGGAGCATCTGGCCAAGGCGTTGACAAAGCGAAGGATTGCCTATGAGAATCAGGGAGCGACGTATATTCTTGCGGTTATCCCCAACGTCCAGACGGTATATCGCGAATATCTGCCCTGGCGTCTGGGGCAGGTCGATGCCCAAACGAGGCTTGAGCAGGTGTCGGAATATCTGACTGCCAACGAAGAGGGGATTTTCCTTGATCTGACCGACGCTTTGATTTCTGCAAAAGGAGAAGGACTTCTTTACAACAATACGGAGGATTCGCTCAACGCGCTCGGCGCGTATACGGTTTACCGCACGATTCTGGACAAAATACCCTCATCCGCATCAGGAAAGTATAAACCGCTTGCGCAAACCGAGGTAAATTTCTTTACCAGATATATTCCCGGAAAGGAATTGGCGCGGCAGTCCGGCGTTTCTTCCTTGATCAAAAATAAAACGGTATCGCTTTCCAACGATACCGAGCTGAAATATCAGATTCTCGAACGTGTTGCCGGGACGGAAATTACGTATATTAATCTTGCTCATAAAAACGAGATTTCAAACCGTCCCGTTGTCCTGCTTGAGTTCAGCGAGGAATGGGATAAGATTTTGTTGATGCCCTATTTTTCCAACACCTTCGGTACGGTTGCCTATAAAAACACCCCTGCGTACAGCCAAATGACGGTAGACCGTCTTTCGCCCAACGTCGTTGTACAGTTTATTCATGAAAGTGAGCTTGACGAGCTGCTTGACGAATCGGTCATGCTGTCCTACAATGACGGTCTTAAGCCGGGTGATGATCCCTTTACTGCGATGACGCCGATCGTTCTCGGTGCGGCACAATCTGCGGCGGATCGGGTTTGCGTGGTCGGGCGATGTGAGGAGGGAAGTGTAATTCGGCTCTCGGGTGACGGTGTATATCCGACCGAGGTATCGACGCAAGGGGAGCGCTTTATTTTAGAGGCTCGCCTGATGGAGGGCGTTGATTCTGTCGCCGTTTCGCTCGAGGCGATCGTTCGCGGAAAGGAAACCGGTCTGCCGGAAACGGTTTCTTTGCATATTGATCCATCCCAGGAAGAAACCGGGGTGCTTGTCGGAGACAATTCCATGCTTTTCCATGCAGGCGGTGCAGAAGCCGTTTATACGGCTCCGTATACCCTGCAGCAGCTCCATCGAATTTGCACCAGGTATTCCGAGCGTGCGGAAGAAATATCCGACAAAAACGGAAAACCCACGCAGCTGGTTTACGCCTATATTCCGGATAAAATCAGCGTTTACGGCGATTCTCTCGAAAAAAGCGGCGAGACCCTTGGGCGGAAGCTTCGCCTGACGCAATTGAGCGAAGCCGTATCTGCGCTTGACGGGATCACAATGCTCGACTTGACGCCATCTCTTCGCCTGGCGCGGAATACCGGTTTGCAATATCTCATGACCGGTCGCGGTCTTTCTCCGCTTGGTGCCTACAGCACGTATCGGGCAATTATGCTCGAACTGGAAAGATTTTCTCCGGCGCTCGCCCCTCTTCCGCGAAGTGCATATGTGGAGACTGTCGAAACACAGGCAGGCGGCGATCTGATAAAACAGCTTGGGCTTGACAGCGCGAGCATTACCGAACAGGTTGTTGCCCTTACGCCAAAGAAAAACGGAATAACGAAAACGGCACAGGACGGATCATCCAATCCGCAGGAAGAGGAGCTTACTGTTTACTATCATACCAATGAATCGCTCCCCGTCGCACTTGTCGTACGGGACAAGGCGGGAACGCCTCTGCTTGATTTTCTGGCCGAGAATTTTTCTTTGACCTATGTACTTGCAGAAGACGATTTTCAAATTACAGAAGCGCTGCTGCAGGAAATCGCTCCCGATTATATTTTTATTCTTGCGGGAGAATATGCGCTTCCGTTAAATTGAAACTCCCAATTCGACTATGTTTTCCCGGGTAAATATCGGCTCTTATGAGGCTCCCTCCCGGAGGGAGCTGTCGCCGCAGGCGACTGAGGGAAAGTGCGTAAACGATGAAATTTAGTGAGATTTTTCGCTCCGCAGGCTCCTTCCGTCACGCTACGCATGCCAGGGCAGATTGTCAAGCAAGTGCAACACCAAAAAACGCTTCAAATGGCGAAAGCCATCCCAAACATTTTTTAGGTCTTAA
>JAZODX010000096.1:0-2572 GCA_045597265.1 Eubacteriales bacterium
GTGGGTGACTTCGCCTATTCTCTTTCCTTCCCAATAACATTCGTGCGGCGAATAGTAACTGTGAGTAAGATATCTTGTCTCAATTACAATACGCCCTTTAGGTGTTCTTCTGCATGTCAAATAAGGGCGATGACCATCGGGTGGCATTTTCTTTTTCACGCTGATCCATTCAGACATTTTATCCACCTCCATCATTCAACCCAAAATGTTGCAACAGGCACAAGCTCTTCGTGCCATTCGATAAGCTCTGCCCACGCATCCAGAATATTTCGGAAGAATGCCGCCGTGCTTTCAACCGTGCCCCATCCGTTGGACGCTTCATATTGCTTGTATCTTTTGGGGTGTTTGGTGAGTTCCTCATACCCTTTTTGAATATGCGGCATAACATCTGCGCACAAACCGTTGTTGTCACAGTTTATCCACGGAAGTCCCGTAGCAACCTCAATCATTTTTCGGACATTCCATGTTGTGTTAGCTTGGCAATTTCCAACCTCGACATAAGCGTCAACGCCCTCAACTTTGACCTTAAAGCTAATATCATAGCTCATTCCTTTTCGCTCCTTTCCTCAGCACTGATACAGCCAGACATTCGGCTGCCTCCAGTCCTTTCTAATTCTTCTCTCAAAATTTTTTCCGCCTCTTTCGCGTACTTCCAACACGAGTCTTGCGCTTCATATTTCAAGCCATATGCCATCCCCTCGGCAAACCCAACAAACCGCATCAACGTGGATATGTCTTTGACATTCATTCCTTTTCACCCCTTTCTTTCAACGCCCGTTTCGCTTCTTCTCGGGCGAGGAATACCCAAGCACCGATGTCTTTTTCCGTCGCCTCGAAATTGTGACTCTTAAAACAGCAGATCTTACCGTCCGCGGTGTATTCAACGGTAACATTCTCAAGCACACACTCATCTATCCATGCGGGACGATCTGTAGGTCTACGGATGACGTACACTGTCTGCCCTACGCTGACGGGCGGGAGAGTGACATTGTTGGCTATCATATGATCGGCTACTGTCGCAATCCCTATGTCGCCATAACGGTTAGTTGGCACACTTTGAAGCAGCCCTATCAACCTATCTCTTTCATTCATCGGTTGCCCTCCTTTACCCATTTTGCAAACGTCTTATGCGTAATTCCGATAGCTGCCGCGGCTTTTCTTGCAGAGATTTCTCCATTAAGGAACATGGCCTTTAATTTCTCGAACTCAGGTGGCCGCACCAGAGGTGCTCTGCCAAACTTAACGCCACGAGCCTTTGCGGCCGCTATTCCCTCCGCCTGACGCTGCCTGATGAATTCCCGCTCAGTTTGAGCAACATACGAGAGTAACTGAAGCACAATGTCGGCGATAAGCGTACCTAATAGGTCTTTTCCGCTACGGGTATCCAACAGAGGCATATCGAGCACAGCAATATCAGCTTGCTTCTCCTTGGTTATGTACCGCCATTGCTCCAGAATATCGTCGTAGTTCCGGCCAAGACGGTCTATGCTCTTGAGTATCAGAACATCACCAGATTTCAGTCGGCGCAACATAGCGCGATATGCCGGACGGTCGAAATCCTTGCCAGATTGCTTGTCGACAAAAACGTTTATGTCTTCGACTCCTTGCTCGCGCATCGCAATCATTTGCCTGTCAATATTTTGATCTGAGGATGACACCCTCACGTATCCATAGAGGCTCACGTATGTTCTACCTCCAACAATTCGGGATTGTCGTGGATGTTGCCGATTATGCTCATTTCATTCAATGGGTAGTCGTTGAGGTAATGCCATCCTTCGCATTTCTCCTTTACGGTTTTTCTGCCTGCCTTGCGTTCGTGTTCGGCGTATGTGTGTAGCATAATTTGGCGCACCTCGTCGTTCCACTCCACCACCTGAATTTCGTCGTCGAAATATCGCAGTATGTCGCCCTCGAAGATCCACACGCCGTTCTTGTCGGTCTCAAGGATGTACTGCCCGACGGTTTCGGGAATGACCTCGATATGCGTCAGGTGTCCCGCCTCCGCTTCTTCGTTCGGGATTATTGTATCTCTCAGCGGCCAGCGGCCATACGGCACTCTACAATACCAGCCCACTACCCACTCGCCGTTGTCTTTGCGCTTGCCGTGATACAAGCCCATGTTTTCACGCATCCTCATTCTCCTTTCTATCAGGCGCTATTTTCAAACACCGATAAAACGGGTCGTTCCGTAATTGAAACTGACCATAACTGAGCCCGCTGGTCGGATCATATTCCGGGGCTTTTTTCTGGGGTTTATAGCGCCCCGACGCGCATTCGTCCGAGCAGTATTTATGTCGGTTCAGCGGGAGGCTATTCCCACACGCAACGCATGCGCGCTTCACCGCACGGCGTTCCTGCCGTCTACGTTCATTAACCGTGGCTCGGTGACATTCGTCAGAGCAATACACCCGGCGGCCTTCAACAGGTTTTCCACATTGCGGACACAGTGGTAACTCCTGACCATTCCAGAACAGATCTCTGATCGGGACTCCCAAAAACGCGGAAACTTTACTCCTATAATCCGCATTCATCGGGATCACGCCGCACTCCCACGATGAATACGTCGCAGGTG
>JAZODX010000097.1:0-9650 GCA_045597265.1 Eubacteriales bacterium
CACTCACCAGAAACACCGGTGCGCGCGGTCTCCGCTCAATTATGGAGAATCTGATGCAACAAATAATATATAAGGTTCCCTCCCGCGAGGACATCGAAACGGTAGTCATCACTGAAGCCTCGGTTCGCGGCGAAGAAAAGCCAAGATATCTGCTTCGTGCAAAAGCACTTCCCGCTCCCGAAGAGAAGCCTGAGCTTCCCTCTGCGTGAGCAGTAAACCAAAAAGAGAGCGTCGATACGAAATTCGTATCGACGCTCTCTTTTTTATTCGTAGTTACTTATGATTAAGCTCAAGGGAGGATTCCATATTGGTGGGCAGAATGGAGACGAAGGTTTTACCCGGCGTCATCACGAGCGGCTCGCCCGACTCGGTAGTAAAGGAAATCACCGAATCGCGGGTTTCCTTTGTCCAATTGATGGCAATTGATTTTCCACCCGAAATATAATACCCCTTTCCCGTTCCGGTGGTACCGATCTGCAGGCGTCCGCTGGTATCGCCCGGAATTACGCTGACATCCTGAAGCAGGACAAGGATGTTGGTATAATTGAGCTGCTCCCCCGTCGTTCCGTCAATGTGCGCCACGTTACCGAACTGGTAGCGATAATATGTATTGGTTTTCTCGCTGTAGATCATCTGCGCGATGGAATAGGCAGAATATTTGAGAATCAGATGCTTTGCTTCATCTCCCGCAGCCGAGGAACACTTTTCCGCGTCAAAGACAAAGGGAGAGGTATAGCCTTCCTTATGCTCGGTGCTGTACTTTTTGTAGGCAATCGCAGACTGAATTCCGGCACCCGTGGACATCAGGCTGTGCTCGGTGCCCATCTTGATGATGCGGTTCTGATCGCGATACCAGGAGTTTGCAGGCAGGGTGTACATATTGACAAAGCAAATGTTGTTGATTCCGCGCTCGGCAATCTGCGCATAGGCCTGAGGGCTCCCCCCCGCGTGGATATAGAGAGCATCATGATCCTGCGCCATATCGAGATAATAATCTCTGGAGGAGCGGATCGATCCGATTACACCAAGCGATGCATAATCCGAGAAGACACCCATCAAGCGGGTAAGTCCGCCTTCAACAGGACATTCGTACAGGATTTCCGCACGGGCAATGCCCTCCTGCGGACAGGCAATGCGGAGATTGTTCAGCATGACGGCCGCGGGACGCTTCGTCGAAAGATCTGCTTCCGCGGGCAGGCCGGTAAGCGGGTTGGTATATGCGGGAGCAACCGCCACAGGCTCGGTTTCGGGCGGAGCCGTCGTCTCGGGAGCAGTGGTGGTTGCAGGCGCTTCGGTGGTAGACGGGGCAGCCGTGGTTTCGGACGGTGCGGCCGTAATCGGCGCTTCGGTGGTCGTCGGGTCTGCCGTCGTAGTCGGATCAATGGGGTTATTTCCCCCCACGCAAGCGGGCAGAAAAAGCATCATTGCCGCAAGTGCAGCACAAAGTATACGTTTCATGTTTTCTTTACACGCGCCTCAGCGCGGCTTCTCCTTTTTCGGAAATCCTTACTGCTTCAATGCACGTTCCAACCAGACAAGGCCAATATCAAAGGCATCGTAAAGACCGACCTTCTGGCCCTGCTTATAAATCTGCTGGGTTCCGTCGGTGGAAATCACCTGAATAAAAACGGTATCGGGGACCTCAATATCACCGACCTTTTTATAAGACATGATTTCCAGCATCAGTACATATTTTTCGCTCATGTCTCCGTAGCAGATGGTGTTTCCTTCTCTGACGAGCGGTTTGTCTTTGTATTCCAAATACTTTCCCTTAACGGTCGTTTTTGCGTTCGTTTCAGACAATGTATCTTACCTCCATAAACATATTTCGGAAAATCTTCCACAGTATATTTTACCACACTCTATGCACTAAGTCAATCGCAATTTCAAATTTGTCCCAAAAAGAATCTGCCCAAAATCTTCCTGAAAAAGGTTTATTCAAGAAAAAACGGGGCGAACTTGATGAAATAGCCCACATCGCGCGCACAGGGCATGGCCATGGTATAGAGTGCATCGGCGTTAACCGAAATATCGGTTGCGCGCTGGGAAACTACCATGGAGAGATTGCCGGGACGGGTAATAATCGGGATTCTCGTCGTATCGCGCAGTCGGCGAAGGAGAGCTTTTCCGCGCGCAGTTGCGGCAAGCAGAACGGTTCCCTCCGGTTCTCCCTTCAGATCTGCTTCGGTAATGCCGAGCATACCGTGCAGAACCGCACGACGGAGACGAGAATTGGTATACGCCTTGGTCGCGGCACGGCGAAGCATTGCATCAAGCGACGTCGTCATCCGCGAGGCTGCGCAGAGACGGTGTGCGATTCCGCCGCGCATAGAGGCGTAATGGGCAATCTGATTTTCATCCGACATCCGATAGAAGCCGAGGATCTCACGCTCAAGGCTCTCAGGGAAAACGGGGCCGTGTCCTTTTTCGGCGGCCTCGCAGAGAATGTCAAGGGTGGTGGCGGGAAGATACGCGGAAAGCGCCTCACGGTCAGCTCCCTCACGCAGTGCGCGGCGTACGGCCGTAGCAGAGGGATTCGGGTCTGAGAGCGTTTCTTCGTCGTATGCACTTCCCTTTCTCAGCATCGGCATTGGCCGGATGGATGAGCCGCGGCGTCGCAGAGCGAGGCAATACTGAACGGCAAGCAGATTGTTGGGCGAGGAAAGCATACCTTCGTCATCCCCGTAAAGCATCCGCCAAACACGCTGGGTCTGTACGGCAAAGCCTTCTCCCGGAATTGCCGACTGCGCAAGCAACTCGCGAAATTCGGTGGAATCAAGCCGCTCTGCCGTGCGCATCGGTGCTGTCGGGTCGGGATGCTCACAGCCGAAAGCCAGCAGATCGATAATCCCGAGACGATCTGCCACCGCAACCGCACCGGCTGCAAAATATTCGGCGCTGCCGGACGACCATGGCTGCGGAATTTCGAGAACCAGATCGGCTCCGCCGAGAACGGCCATTTTAGCACGGTCAAAGGCCGGCAGGACTGCAGGCTCTCCGCGCTGAGTAAAATTTCCGCTCATGATGCAGACGATGCTTGCATCCGGATATTCTGCGCGAATACGGGAAAACTGCTCTGCATGCCCGTTGTGAAAAGGGTTATATTCACAAATTATACCAATTGTTTTCGTCATGTTCCACTTCCTCGACTTTCCTGTTTTTTTTAAAAACTATTGAATTTGATGTGAATTTGGTATATAATAAATATATATTTATTTTTAACTTTGGAGGAAATCAAAATGAATGTACTCGTTGTCAATGCGTGCAGCAGCTCGCTCAAGTATCAGTTCTTTGACACGACTGCAGGTACGGTCGTTGCCAAGGGTCTCTGCGAACGAATCGGTATTGACGGCAAGATCAAGCATAAGCTGCTCACCACTGGCAAGGAATTCACAGCCGAGCTGCCCATGCCCAACCACGCCGTTGCCACCCGCATCGTCGTAGACGCGCTGACCAATCCCGAGCACGGATGCGTCAAAAGCATGGACGAGATTGAAGCCGTCGGTCACCGCGTCGTTCACGGCGGTCCTTACTTCTTCGAATCGGTTCTCGTTACCCCCGAGGTCATCGAGAAGGTTGAGCTCTGCCGCGATCTGGCTCCCCTGCACACCGGCGCGCACCTGATGGGAATTGCAGGCTGCACTGAGGTTATGCCGAACGTTCCGCAGGTTCTCGTTTTTGACACCGCCTTTCATCAGACGATGCCGAAAGAGGCTTATTACTATCCGATTCCCTACGAAATGTACGAGAAGTACAATATCCGCCGCTACGGCTTCCACGGTACCTCCCATCGCTATGTTTCGGCAAAGATGGCCGAGCTGCTTGACAAACCGCTTGAGGAAACCAGGATCATCACCTGTCACCTCGGCAACGGCTCGTCGATCACGGCAGTCAAGGGCGGCAAGGTTGTGGATACCACGATGGGCTTCACGCCGCTCGACGGTCTGAACATGGGCACGCGTTGCGGCTCGATTGACCCTGCAATCGTTACCTTCATCATGGAGAAGGAAGGCCTCACCCCCGCAGAGATGAGCGACTTCATGAACAAGAAGTGCGGCTTCCTCGGCACCTCGGGCATTTCCTCCGACTGCCGTGACATTGAAGCGGCAATCGCAGAGGGCAACGAGCGTGCAAAGCTCGCACTTGACGTGCTGAACTATCAGATCAAGAAATATATCGGTGCGTATACCGCCGCAATGGGCGGCCTTGATGCAATCGTATTCACGGCAGGCATCGGCGAAAACACGCCGGCCGTTCGCCGCGGTGCACTCGAGGGTCTCGAATGTTTCGGCATCGAGCTGGATGAGGCTGTCAATGCGACCGCACGCGGTACGCAGACCAAGCTGTCCACCGATGCATCCCGCGTTCAGGTTTATCTCATTCCCACCAACGAGGAGCTGGTTATCGCATCGGACACCGAGGCGATCGTCAAGAAGCTCGGTTAATTCAAATGCTATGCATAGGGCTGTCGCGCAAGCGTCAGCCCTTTTTCTTTTCCCAGGGAATTCGGTTGCCTCTCACCTCTGCGTCTGCATAATCTGCGCGCAGAGCCTTCTCAAAATCCGTATATCGCGCAGGAGAGAGAACGCTCTCCGCATAGCCGACCAGCAGTCGGTAAGCATCGGGCTGGCTGATACGGGAAATCGGCCGACCGTCGTTTGACGCAATATAGTCAAGCAGCCCACACCAACGCGCAAACGGCGAATCGGTTCCGCGAACGATCAACTCGGCGAGTGCGCGGCGAAAACGTCCGCTTTCACGGTAGCGCTCAAGCAGATCGGCTACTGCGTCAAGACGCCGCAAATCGGCATAATCCATCCAGTTGCTTCGCAGAACGGCGTACGGCGGTTGATTTGCCCAAACGTAGCCGTACTGCTCGGCGTCACGGCGGAGAGCGGTCCCATGAAGCAGCTTAAGATGTCCGAGCTGAAGCACGTCACAGCAGAAATACGCCTCATCAAAGGACTGACCGAAGCGTTCAAAATCCTCATACGGAAGACCGGCAATCAGATCAAGATGAATATGAACGCAGCTTTCCCGATGAAGCCGCTCGAGAATACGGATAACGCGACTGGGATCAATGCGGCGGTTGACCGCTTCCAGCGTCTGCGGATTGGTGCTTTGCAGACCAACCTCCAGCCGAACTCGCCCCTCGGGCATCGCAGAAAGGATCTCAATCCCCTCCTCATCCAGAATGGAAGCGCAGATCTCAAAATGATATTCGCACGACCGTCCTTCCTCGAGCAAAGCGCGCCAGATTGCATTTGCACGCTCCGGATGATAATTAAAGGTACGGTCAACCAATTTGACCGTTCGCACACCACGCCCCTCAAACTGACGGAGATCGGCGATGACCTCCTCCGCCGGCTTTGCGTGCATTCGCTCGGTCCGTGAGGCAAGACAGTAGCTGCATCGGAAGGGACATCCCCTTACCGATTCATAATAGACGAGCCGCCCGGAAAGGTCTTCTGCCGCATCATAAGCAATGCCGGGATGAAGCGGCTCTTCCCTGCCGTACAGAATGCGCTCGCGCGGCGGCTTTCCCTCTCTGATTGCACGGGCAAGTGCCATAACCGCGGCCTCTCCCTCTCCGCTGACGATATAGTCAACGAAGCCAAGATCGGCAAAGCGTTCATGGGAAGAAGAAACCTCGGGACCGCCAAACCAAAGCACAACGTTCGGACGGAGCGCCTTCAGATCGGCAGCAAGCGTAAGCATGACGGAGAGGTTCCAGATATAGCAGGAAAAACCATATAGATCGGCCTCGGCGGCAACCAGGGCGTCCAGCATCGCATCGGTTCTGTCCCGAAGATTATGCTCAATCAGTTCAACCGTAAAGCCGTCGGGGACAAGAGACTGACGAAGTGAGCGAATCGCCAGATTGGTATGGGTATAGCCACCGTTGACGGCGAAAAGCACGATCTTCATACGGCCTCCTTGAGAAAATCATTTCCTTTATTTTACCACAGATTGCACCAAGATGCAAGTCTCATCCGCAATCTGCGGATAAAATTCTCTCAATCAATGCATTACCGTACGCATTGAGCGCCGAAAAATCCATTGCATCCATATAGATGTTTTCCAGTGCAAAATGTGCCTCACGGATCTCAGAAAATGCATATGCGGCCCCTTCCTCCATCATTGCGCGGGTACGTGCGGCGTGACGGAGCTCGCGCCGCACCTTACGCAGGCAATCTGCCTTCAGAAATCTTTCCATATTAACGCTTTTATCCTCACCGTACGAATCCACAGCGCAGGATTCATCCACGAATGCCACTCCGGCATCGGGGAAATATAGGCCGTTCAGCGCCGTCGGGTCATCGGCACGCGGCGCATAGACAAAATTGATTTTCCGCGCGCTGCATTCCGTACGCAGCTCACGCAGAAAAATATCTCCTCCTCCCCGCGTCCCGCGGAGCACGTAAGTACGCACGGCCTTCTTCTGCATGGTATCAATGCATACCCTTCCCCGCATTCCAACCGAATCAATCAGTCCGGGTTTTTCTTCTCCCTTTCCCGAAGGGATGCCCTGCAGATATCGGGATACGGCACGGCGAAGCTTGGGATAGTCGGTACAGACTGCGAGAAGGCAGCGGATATTCCGTTCCGCAGCCTGCACGCCGGAAAGCCAGAGATACGCACGCACATAGGCTTCCTTCTTTCGGGTATTTAACGAAAGGATTTCCTCACGCGCACTGATCAGGCGCTCTCTGTGCCAGAAACGGCCGAGATCAATCAATTCATCGGCCGCCCCCGGCAGAACGGGATCTTTCAGATGAGGCGCCGTTGCGTCGAGCATGGCAAAACGGTTTTCCCCGACAATGATTCCGTCAAGCGAATCCGGGTCGGAAGAACAGGCGTAGCGAACTACCGAAAGTCCGCGCCGCTCTGCCGCCTCCGCCGCCCGCCGCATCAAGCTGCTCTTGCCTGTCCCGGGGCCGCCCTTAATCAGATACGTCCGCCCAAACCGTACCGGATCAAATATTTCACCATAATAACTGACGAAGCCGGAACCGCTGTTTGCTGCCGCAAAATAAATTTCCTGCATAATTTCCTCCCTGTAATTGGATTTCATTATTATCGTATGCAAATTGAAAAATTTCGGGAGAATATAGAAAAATCCTTCCCAACCTCTTGACAATCACATGACCGCATGATACAATAATAGTGATGAGAAAAGAGAAAGGAGGATATCAATTTATGTACCTGACCATCGCAGAAAACCGCATTCCCGGCACGATTTTGCAAAAAAGCGAGATGGGAAACGTCACAGGAGCGGAATTTTTACAAAAGATTTTTTACATCAGTCAGGGAATTATGCTTTCACAGATTCGCGAAATTGCGGGAATTGACGGCTCTACTCTCCAGAACTGGACCAAGCGCGGCTGGGTATCGAATGCCAAATGTAAAAAATATGATATTGAACAGGTCGCACGAATATTAATTATCAATATGCTCAGAGACTGCATGCAGCTTGACCGTATTGCTTTTCTGCTTCGCTATATCAACGGTGACGGTGTGGACGGTGCAGCTATTATCTCGGAGGTTAAGTTATACGATTATCTCTGTCGGATCATTGACGCGCTGCTCAATACGGTACCATCCCCATTGGGTAATCTCCGCGCCTTGATTGAATCAAGTGTAAACGACTATGAAGAAAAAATAAGCGGCGCCCGTCTGCGCCTGACCAATGCGCTGGAAATTATGATCGTCGCTTACTATGCATCAACGCTCAAAGGCTATTCGGATGCACGTCTTATGACGCTCATGCATCGCTGAAGAAAGGACATTCTATGCTGAATTGGTGGAACGAACTTATCGTTATACAACAGATTTTTGCCCTGATTGCCATTCCCGCCACGCTGATCCTGGTTCTCCAGACTATTCTTCTGCTCTTCGGAATCGGAGGGGATTCCGATTCTGATCTGGATGCCGATATCGATGCAGACGGAATTGACGGCGGAGACGACGGGCTTGCCCTCTTCTCCATTCGCGGCATCGTTGCCATGCTCTGCGTCACCGGCTGGAGCGGCGTGGCTCTGCTTGAAACCGCGCTTCCGCAAATCGTATCGGTTCTTATCTCTCTTTTGCTCGGTATTGCAGCACTCGTCGCCATTGCCTATCTGATGAAGGTGGTTCTTAAGCTCCAGTCCTCGGGCAATCTGGATTACGGGAACTGCATCGGACAGATTGCTCAGGTTTATATTCCGATCCCTCCCGCCGGCCGGGCAAGCGGAAAGGTCAACTTGACCGTACAGGAAAAATACATCGAAGCCACTGCCATCACAACCGCTACGGAAACGCTGAAAACGGGAACCTACGTTCGCGTTGTTTCCGCAAACGAAACCGGAACACTGGTGGTTGAGCCCATAAACAAAAATTAAACACAGAAAGGAATCAAAGCTATGCCGCAAAACGGAATCTCCCCCGCAATCGTCGCTCTTGTCATCGTCGTTGCACTTCTCCTCTTCACGACCTTTATCGTCATCCTCTCCCGCTATAAGAAATGTCCTTCCGATAAGGTTATGGTCATCTACGGTAAGGTTGGCACAAACAACGACGGTACATCCCGCTCGGCCAAATGTATCCATGGCGGTGCGGCATTCGTATGGCCGGTCATTCAGGCGTATGAATACCTTGATCTGACCCCCATGTCGATCAGCGTTGATCTCACCAACGCCCTTTCCCGTCAGAACATTCGTATTGACGTTCCCTCCCGCTTTACCGTCGGTGTTTCGACCGAGATCGGCGTTATGCAGAACGCCGCCGAGCGTCTGCTCGGCCTGAAGCTGGTTGAAATCCAGGAGCTGGCAAAGGATATCATTTTCGGTCAGCTTCGTCTGGTCATTGCAACCATGGATATTGAGGAAATCAATACCGACCGCGACAAATTCCTTGAGGCCGTTTCGGGTAACGTAGAAACCGAGCTGAAGAAGATCGGTCTTCGCCTCATCAACGTAAACGTCACCGATATCAACGACGAGAGCGGATATATCGCCGCGCTCGGTAAAGAAGCGGCCGCAAAGGCAATCAACGATGCAAAGGTATCGGTTGCCGAGGCTGACCGTAACGGTGCAATCGGTGCATCGATCGCCGAGAAGGAACAGCGTGTCAGCGTTGCAAAATCCGACTCCGAGGCTATCCGCGGTGAGAACGAAGCCAAGATTCAGATCGCCGACTCCGAGGCTATCCGCCGCGAACGCGAGGCAGAAGCACTTAAGCGCGCAACTGCAGCCGAGAATATCCAGGCCGCAAGAGCACTTGAGGAATCCTACGCCGCACAGCAGGCCGCCGAAACGGCTCGTGCCGCTCTCGAGAAGGCTCGTCTCGAAGCGGATATTCTCGTCAGAGCAGAGATCGCCAAGAAGCAGAAAGAGCTGGAAGCCGAGGCAGAGGCCGAACAGATGCGCCGCAAAGCACGCGGTGAGGCCGACGCAATTCTGATGAAGATGCAGGCTGAAGCTGCCGGTATGCGTGAGATGCTCTCCAAGCAGGCAGAAGGCTTTGCCGAAATCGTCGGTTCTGCCGGCGGCAACGCAAGCGATGCAATCCGTCTCCTGCTCGCTGACAAGATGGAAGAGCTTACCCGTATCCAGGTTGATGCGATTAAGAATCTTAAGATTGATAAGATTACGGTTTGGGACAACGGC
>JAZODX010000098.1:0-5832 GCA_045597265.1 Eubacteriales bacterium
TTTGTTGCTTTTGTGCAGTACGCTGACCATATGTGCAGTACTGAGGATGCTCTCCTCATCCGCCCCTTCGGGGCACCTTCTCCGCTGGAGAAGGCTTACTGAAATGTCACGCTACTATCTAAAGTGGAAATAAAAGTATACCTTTGTTTTCACGCTTCAAGACTGTACCTTTCCAAAGAAAATATTGGCATATTTTCCATGCACGGGGCATATCTTGTACCACAATGCATGCCGCATACGGCCGAAAGGATGAAAGTCATGGAAAATAACAATTTGCGTCCGACCGCAGAATTTACGCTGAGCCCGCCTGCGATGCTGCCGGGAATGCTGTTTGACCGCAGTGTTTCGAGCGAGGTTTCCTCGGATTTTTCTCTGCCCGATTATCTGCCCGAGGTCAAGCGTCTGCTGCGCGTGACGGCAACCGTCCTGCCCGATACGCGCTATCTTGGAGCAGGCTCTGCCGAATACGGCGGGACGGTGGAGTATCTCGTTTGTTACGCGGGGGGAGACGGAGGATTATGGTCCTGTCGGCTTCGGCAGGACTACCGTGTCAGCACTCCGGTCGATTCGGATCTGCTGGCGCACGGACTGGATCCGCAGGCAGATACGCAGATCGATTCGACCGTGAGTCGGGTGACCGGGCCGAGAAAAATCAATATCCGCTCCCGCCTGCGCACGCGCATTCGTGCCTGGGGTGAGGAGTCAGTGGAGGTGCAGGTGGATGGGGAACCGCCGTCTGCGTCGCTTGAACGCCTGGTGAAGAGCTGCCCGGCAATGCGTATTTTGCGCGCTTCGAGTGAGCCGATTGAGCTCAGCGATGAAATTGCTGTCAGTGCGCAGGGCGGGGAAATGCGTGTTGTGCGTGCAGACGGCTGCGTGCATCTGATGAATCTCACGGCGGAGCACGAATCGGTAAGCTGCCGCGGAGAGCTGATTCTCGAGCTGATCACGGCAGTGGAGCGTGAAGGAATGCCGGGCGTGCCTGAGACGACGGTGCGCAAAATTTCGTTTGCGGAAACGGTTCCGATGTCTGGCGCACGGCCCGGGATGGCCGTACGTGCGTGGGGGCGCTGTGGTGATTTCGCGGTAGAGCTTGAGGACGAGCGCATTCTCTGCGATGCGACGGTCTGGCTTGAGGTTGAGGGAATCAGTGAGGAAAAAACGGCGTTGACGGCCGATCTTTACGCAATTGACGGAGACGTTGTGGATCAGATTTACCGCGAGGTCGAGGTGTGCTCGCTTTCGCGCGCCGCAAACCTGAACTTCACTTTGACGGGCAGCGTGCCGGTGCGGGATGCAGGGATTGATCCCGCCGCGCAAATCGTGGACGTGAACGCAGTGCCGACGGTTGACGCTATGGAGCTTGTGAACGGCCGATGCGTGCTGAGCGGTGTTTGCCGTTTCAGCGTGATTTACCGATTGGACGGAGAGTATGGGACGGGGGAGTTTGCGCTTCCGCTCCGTTATGAAGCCGAGTGCGGAGAAAATCTGCCGACCGATCGCGAAGTGGAGGCAACGGTTATTCGCGTCGGTCTGCGAAGTGAGGGAGACGGTGAGGAAAAGAAATTCAGCATTGACGCGGAAATTGCGCTCGCTATGCGGCTCTATGCGCGGCAAAAACGGCAGATTCTCGCCCGCACGGCTTATCGACCGGGGGAAGCACGGCGGGATTGCGCGTGTATCGTTTGCTATCCCGAGCCGGAGGATTCCCTTTGGTCGGTTTGCCGCCGTTATCAGGTAAGCCGCGCAAAGGTTGAAGCGAGCAATCACCTCCGTCGCGACGTCGAATGCGATCTTCCCGCCTCGCTTGAGGGCGTAGAGTATTTGCTGATCTGATTTTCGGAGGAAGGCTTATACAAGGACTGTAATTGCATAAGCCCGACGGTACAATTTGTTGACCACGATAGTGTCGGATGAGGAGAGGATTCTCTGTATCGCATATTCCCTTGAGGGCCTGCACGAAAATCACGGAGATAATATACATACCACGTTGATCTCCTCATCCGTTACGATTCACGTGCCACCTTCCCCGCCGGGGAAGGCTAAGGGGTGTATCGCCGCCCGTTGTCAAAGCCCGCCCTCATCGGAGGGAGTCCTTACCGAAGCCTCCCTCGGGGCGAGCGGGATCGGGAGGCGCGCAAAAAAACAAACCGCCAAGGGCATTGCCCTTGGCGGTTTGTTTTTTTATACCTTTCGGTTTGCTTGCTTACTTTTGCATCCCCAGCAGAGCAGCGCCGATGATCCCTGCGTCGTTGCCGAGCTGTGCGATGCGGATATCGGTCTGCGGGACCGAGTCTGCGCCATACTGCTCCGCGCGGATGAGCGGAATCAGCGGATTGAGCAGATTTTCACGCTCGCCCGATACACCGCCGCCGAGCGAGAGAATCTCCGGCTGGAAGATGTTAATAATATTGGTCAGTCCGCAGGCCAGATAGCGGATGTAACTGTCCACTACCTCGGCTGCCGCTTCGTCGCCCTCCTGCGCGGCACGGAATGCGGTGCGTCCCGAGATGCGTCCGTCACGCTCGAGCATGGCGCTCATCAAGGTTGAGCGGCCGGATGCGGCGCATTCCTCGAGCTTGTCGTGCGTCATGTTGATCAGTCCGGTTGCCGAGCTGTAGGTTTCCCAACAGCCGCGCCGTCCGCAGGCGCAAGGACGTCCGTTCTGCTCGATGACGATATGGCCAAGCTCAGCGCCGGCGGCGTTGAAGCCCGAATAAATCTGGTTGTTGATGATAATGCCGCCGCCGACCCCCGTACCAAGGGTGATCATCACCGAATTGGTGCTTCCCCGTGCGGCGCCGGCAACTGCCTCGCCCCAGGCCGCGACGTTCGCGTCATTGTCGAGCCGTACCTGTGCAATTCCGGTTTGGGCGGACAGCATTGCGCAGATCGGCGTTTTACGGAAGGGAAGGTTGCAGGAATACATCACCATTCCCGTGCGGCCGTCGGCAATTCCGGGAGATGCGATGCCTGCACAGCCGATGTCGGCAGGCTGAAGGCTGAGCTCCTGCATCAGATCGGTACACAAGGCAGCCATATCGGCAACGATTTCTTCCGCCGGACGGTTGGCCAGTGTGGGAACGCTTTTCTTTTTGATGATCTGATAGGTGTCATCTACGATACCGGCGGCAATGTTGGTTCCGCCGAGGTCGATTCCGATATAATACATCGTGTTTCCTCGCTTTACTTGTTTTTTTACCTTTCTCATTATAAGAGATTTGTCCGTGTTTGTCAAGTGAAAGTGTTTTTTTCTTTCTTTTTTTGATATGTGCCCACGAAAACGGCAAAAGAATGGAAATGAGAGGCTTTGGAAAACCACTTCCCTCGGAGAACGAAGAGATACGCAAAAACGCGTGATGGAAAAAAATAGTAGAACAAGAAAAAACTATAATAAATTCAGGCGAATTTCGCAAAAAATGGAAAAAAGTTCCCCGTCATTTGCGAAAAAAATGAAATTTGGCTATTTTGTACAGGTGTAGAAAAAACGCCCCTTAAATTGTGCAAAATGCCTACAATTTCTTCGTGCGACAAATTGTCGTACGAAGTACAAAAAGGATTTTTGCGGGTAAATATCATTTACAAACCGTTTCAGCATTGTTTTTGAAAGCCGGAAAACAAGATAAAAGTGCTGAAAAAACCACGGTTTAACGGAATTATAAACAAAATAACGGTAAATTTTGCTTACCCTTGCGCTCGGCGGCGCTTTTGATGAAAAAAACAAAAAAAAGGAAAGCGGGATCGCTCGGTCCGGGCGGGAAAAAGACGGGGAGATTACGGGCGGATGAAGGAAAGATGAAGGGGATATGGATTTTCTGCGGTGCTTGACATTTTTTTGGGGGTGTGTTATGATATCAGTATGAAAAATAGGGGAAAAGTGGCGTATTCATGCCGGATGCGCGGCTGTGCCTTCTTTTTCTTTCCGCATTTTTGCCGTGAGGCGACGGTGCGGAGACAATTGCATACCAATAATGCTGTGCGCTTTGGCATCTCAGGGCGTATAGGTTATGTTGGCTGTATTTTTGTGCGCGGATAGGGATATCCGTGCCCGTTTCGCTTTGCCCGGGGTCTGCGCCCGTGCGGAGAGCAACGGAAAATACAAATAACACAGCTTATTCTTTCATATAAATAGAGCAGGTCATGGACAGCCCTCTTTCGGTGTTCTTTTCTCCCTCTGTTTATCCGAAAGTGGAAATGTCCGGTTCTCGGTTTCCGCGCGAAAGAATAAACTTCGACCGGTGCGGAAACAGCAGGGCATTGTTGATGGCAAATTATCCCCCATTCACGGGTAATTCACGACCCGGCGAAAAATCTTGGTAGGAGGAAAAGTGATGATGAAAACGAAATTCAGAAAGTTAACGGCTCTTCTCCTCGCAATTCTGACGGTCATGAGCACGATGGTCATCGGCGTCAGCGCAGCTGACGAAGGTTCGACCTCGGTTACCGACCAGACGATTGACGACGTAAAAGAGCTGCTTAATGCGATTTCGTATGCGGAGTACCTCGAAGAAACCGCAGATGTTCCGAGGGCTTCCAAGGATATCGTGATTGATGCAACCAATTACGATAAGGAAAATACCGATGCAGAGGTTAAGATCGAAACCTATGCCGGTGAGAAGGGCCTTTATCTGCCCGGCACAGGCATCGCGTCCTGGAAGGTGAATATTCCCTCCACGGCGAAGTATAGTATTCAGATCGAATACTATCCGGTTGAGGGTAAGGTCGCTTCTGTTGAACGTATCTTTATGATCAACGGTAAGGTTCCGTTTGCTGAGGCGCGTTATCTGACGATGTCCAAGATCTGGAAGAATCAGTACGAAGCGCCCAGTGAAGAGGGACGCCTTTTCCGTGCCGACATCGACCGGAACGAACTCCGCCCCACCATGGTGCAGGCACCCGAGTGGCGCACTTATGAGTTCCGCGATGCCGACGGCTTCTACGGTGAGACCTTCGAGTTCGTTCTGGAAAAGGGCGAAAACATCCTCTCTCTTGATGCAGTCAACGAGACGATGGCGGTTAAGACCATTAAGCTCGTCTGCCACGAGGATATGGTCCCCTACAGCGAGATTCAGGCTGAGTATACCGCAAAGGGATATAAGCCCGCTTCCGCTTCCAGCGTCGTTTCCTTTGAAGCTGAGTACCCGACGGCTACCTCTTCGCAGACCATTTATCCGCTTGAGGACAGAACCTCTGCGGCTACCTCGCCCAGCGACGCTTCCCGCAGCCTGCTCAATATGATCGGCGGCGATAAGTGGCAGACGGCAGGTCAGTGGGTCCGCTACGAGTTTACCGTTCCCGAGACCGGTCTGTACCAGATTGTGCCCCGCTTCAAGCAGGACCTGCTTGACGGTATGTTCGTATCGCGTACGCTCCGCATCAACGGTGAGATTCCCTTCAAGGAAGCCACCGAGCTTCGCTTCAATTATTCGACCGAATGGCAGGCTGCGCCGCTGAATGACGGCGAGACCGAGTTCGAGTTCTATTTTGAAGCAGGCAAGACCTACGTCATCGAGCTTGAGGTTGCACTCGGCGAGATGGGTGAGGTTATCCGCGATATCGACGGCGCGCTTTCCAGCATTAACGCCGACTATCTTGAGATCCTCAAGCTGACGGGCGCAACGCCTGACGAATACCGCGACTACGGCTTCTCGCGTATCATGCCCGATACCATCATCGACCTGATCGTGCAGTCCCGCGTCATCTCCAACGTTTCGACCATGCTCTCTGATCTGGCGGGCACCAAGGGTTCGAATACCGCTACGCTTGACAAGGTTGCATTCCTGCTTGACCGTATGGGTAAGGATGAGGACGAGGTTGCCAAGAACCTCGAAC
>JAZODX010000099.1:0-1638 GCA_045597265.1 Eubacteriales bacterium
GCTTGACGCATTGCGCGAGCTGCACACGACCATTACCTCGGTCAGCGAGGAGCAGGACGTCTTTACCGATCCGGACGGGAATATTTACGAAAATCTCCCTCCATTTCTGCGCGTAACCCTCACGTCTGCCCCCGGAGAGGGCTCGTATATTCGCCACGAGCTGTGGCTTCCCGCCGCGTGGAACGGCATCTTCCTTGGCATGGGAAACGGCGGAATCGCCGGTATGATCCGATATAACACGCTTGCGGCCCGTCTGCGAAACGGCTACGCGGTGATCAACACCGACCTCGGCACGTCGGCGGGGCGTGACTGCGGAATCGGCAACCCGGACCTGTGGAAGGATTTCGGCTGGCGTGCCACCTATCTGATGACGCGCGCAGGCAAGCTGATCACCGAGGCCTATTACGGACGGACGATTGCATATGCATACTTCTGGGGCGGTTCGACCGGCGGTCAGCAGGCGATGTCCTTACTTCAGCGGTTTCCCGAGGAATACGACGGCATCATTGCTCACGTTCCCGCCAATAACCGCACCCATATGCACGCTTTTTTCCTCTGGGCGCATAATTTGATCCGCAAATCGGGCGCGGAGCCCTTCACGGAAGAGCTGCTTTCGTCGGTTACTGCCTGTGCGCTTGACTATGGCCGCCTGACGGGTGTGCTTTTGCAGGATGCACTTTTCTTTGCCGACCCTCCGACGGATAAAGCGTTTATCGACGGCTTTGCTGCCTATCTGGAGAAGAATCTGCCTGCACTCTCGGATGAACAGCGTAATCTTTTGCACCAATTCTATCTCGGTCCCGTCAATCCCCGCACGGGAGAGCAGGTCTACTGCGGCTTCCCCATCGGCGCGGAGTCGGGCAGAGAGATTCTCAGTTGGCAGAAAAAGGATGCTCCGCGAACCTACGTCGTTCGGTGGGGACTCGGTGCGGATTATCTTGACCATGATTTTGATATGGATGCCGATGTAGACCGTCTGGATGATCTTCTTGCGGCAGATATGAATGCAAACGATCCCGATCTGCGCCCCTTCTTTGCGCGCGGCGGAAAGCTGCTGATGTATTCGGGCAGTGCCGATCCCGTCGTCTTTTTCCCTGAGGCGATGAACTATTATGCCCGGGTGACCGAGGCGGTCGGCGGACTTGATACCGCACTTGCGAGTGCCCGTCTTTTCCTTGCCCCCGGACAGGATCACCGCGCAAATCTGACGCGCTACGGTGCGGCAATGCTGAACGGAGAGCGAGAGATACGCTCGCCTCTCCACCTGCTCCGCCTCTGGCGTGAGGAGGGGATCGCGCCCGACAGCCTTGAGGTCGTGACCGAGGCCGGCGGCGTACAGGGAAGGATGACCATCTATCCATACGGCAGCGAAAAGAACCCGATCACCGCGCGTTCTGCCTGCACCGAGCGCTATCTCAAGCGCTGATAGAAGGAGGTATAATTATGATGATGATGACACCTGAACAAAATAAAAAGCTGATTTCTGCACTGCAAGAGATCGATACGACCATTACCGAGCTTACCTCGGAGCAGGGGGATTATACCGATCCGAACGGCAGGACATACGAGGGCTTGCCGCCCTTCGTGCGTGTCGCACTGCATTCCGTGCCGAGTACACGATCCAATATCCGCCATGAG
>JAZODX010000100.1:0-2898 GCA_045597265.1 Eubacteriales bacterium
AGCGTGCTCAACGGCGGCCAGCGCACCCGTCTGGCACTGGCCAAGCAGCTTTGCGCCGAGCCGAATATTCTCCTGCTGGATGAGCCGACCAACCATCTCGACATTGAGACGATGGGCTGGCTGGAAAACTTCCTGATTGACTACGCGGGCAACGTCCTCATCATCTCGCACGACCGTTTTTTCCTCGACCGCGTCACCAACAAAACGCTTCGCATCGAGCATTGCCGCGCAAAGCTTTATCGCGGCGGTTACACCGCAAGCGTGGCACAATACGAAGAGGACCGTGCCATTGAAGAAAAGCATTACCAGATTCAGCAAAAGGAAATTGCACGCCAGGAAGCGTATATTGCCCAACAGCGCGCATGGAACCGCGAACGGAATATCATCGCGGCCGAATCACGTGAAAAAGCGCTTGAGCGCATGGTAAAAATCGAACGCCCGCAGGCCGCCCCGAAATCGATCCGTATGCAGTTTACCGCATCGGGGGAGAGCGGAAATGAAGTGCTGAAAATGCGCGATCTGTCAATGGGCTTCGGCGACCGAAAGCTTTTCTCCAACCTCAACTGCCTCATCAAAAAGCGCGAGCGCGTCTTCATCGTCGGCCCGAACGGATGCGGCAAATCCACCCTCATTAAGCTGATGCTTGACCAGCTCGTCCCGACGGGAGGGCTGATCGAATTCGGCTACAACGTGGAAATCGGCTACTACGACCAGGAAAATCAGAATCTCAATCCGCAGAACACCGTTCTTGAGGAGCTCTGGTCTGCCTATCCTACTCTGCCCGAGCTGCAGATCCGCCAGGCCCTTGCCCTCTTCCTCTTCCGCGGGGATGACATTGAGAAAACGGTGTCCGTACTCAGCGGCGGAGAGCGCGCAAGGCTGACGCTGGCCAAGCTGATTCTCTCTCGCATGAATCTGCTTATCCTCGACGAGCCGACCAATCACCTTGATATCAATTCGCGCGAGGCCCTGGAAGCGGCACTCGATGGATTTGACGGCACGCTGATTACCGTCTCCCACGACCGCTATCTCATCGACAAGCTGGCCACCCGCATCCTTACCCTCTCACCCGGCCCCGCAATGGGCGGCGGTGACCTCTACGACTATCGCGTCACCCATCCGGGACAGGGCTACACCGAGCTGCGCACCCTCATGGCCGAACGCGAGGCCGCCTATACGGCGGCAGTCGCCGATACACCCGTCGCCGAGGTAAGCGGCGGCCGCGAGCAATATCTGCAGCAAAAGAAGAACCGCAACGAGGATCGCCGCGAGAAAAAGCGCCGCGAGGCCATGGCCAGAGAGCAGATCAAGCTGGAGGCCGAGCTTGAAGCGCTCGAGGCCGAGCTCTACGGCGAGGCGGCAACCAACTACGTCCGTGCCGCCGAAATTGAGGTTCGGAAAAATGAAATCGAAGAACGTCTGATGGAAATCTACGAAGAAATCGGCGTTTAAAAGCGTTCAAAAAAGAAGGTGTCGTATCGTGTACGACACCTTCTTTTTCATTATCGTTTTGCCGTAAAGAACGCCTTGAGCTGTTCGAGCGATTCGTCAGCCAGAAGGCCGGACGTTACCTCGACCCGATGGTTAAGAGGATAGGCGTTGAGATTGAGCATACTTCCGAATGCACCCGCACGCGGGTCCTTCGCCGCATACACGAGACGCGGCAGACGGGAATTGATAATCGCTCCCGCGCACATCGGACAGGGCTCAAGGGTTACGTAAAGGGTACAGCCCGACAAACGCCAGCCGCCGATGGCGGCACAGGCCGCTTCAATGGCAAGCAGCTCGGCGTGCGCCGTTGCGGAATGGTTGGTTTCCCTGAGATTGTGCGCACGCGCAATCAGCTCGTCTCCACGCACCACGACAGCCCCCACGGGAACCTCCCCGATCAGCGCCGCCAGGCGCGCCTCCTCCAAGGCTTGGCGCATCCAGAATTCGTCGCTTCTTTTCATCAGAATCCGCCTCCTATCATCGGCGCATAGATGAACCCCAAAAGAATATAGTACAAAATTGAGCCTGCCGCCAGAACGTAATATACGATCAGCGTCGGGGAGAAGAACCCGCGCCAACGGGAGGACGCAGACAAAACCGCACCGGTCGGATCGGGAAGCGCGCGCGTATGGCCAAGACCAAGCACCGGTGTGTCATCGCGGCGACGGCGCAAAACGAACAGCCAAACCAGGCAGATGGCGGCGAGAACGATAAGGGAAATGGAAAGGATCGAATCGAACAGGGTATATTGCTCCTCAGGCAGATAAGCAAACCAGTATTCGCTGATCACGCCGAGCAGATTGTTGAGCATATGCGCAATAACCCCCGGCCAGATCGAACCGGTCTCCACGAAGCACCAACCAAGCATAATGCCGGCCGCAGTGGTATAAATCAACTGTCCCAGATTGCCGTGCATCAGCCCGAACAGGACGGCAGAACCGACGATTGCCACCGTCTTACCGTAAGGACGAAGCCGTGCACAGATAAGACCGCGGAAAAGAAATTCCTCACAGAAGGCAGGAACGAGCGCCAGAGTCATATGCAGAAGCACGTATTCCTCGGGATAGACGTAGGTTTCGTTGATCATATTGAGCAAATTGGGAATACCGAAGAATTCGAGCAGCGTCATCAAGAGATGATTGAGATAGGCAAAAACAAGATTCACACCGATCACGGAAGGAATCAGCAGAAGGCTTCGCCAGGGCATTCTCGGCTCCATCCCCATCGGCACCGGCGTTTCCTTGCGCGCGAGCAGGCGAAAGAAGGCAACCGGAAGCATAAAGCTGAGCAGATAGCACGCCGCATACACGATCTCATAAATTACCGTATACGTGCGCTCCGCCCAGATTCCACTCTCCTGCAAAAAATCAAGCACCAGCAAAATCCCGCTCATCGCCACGTTGATCA
>JAZODX010000101.1:0-6252 GCA_045597265.1 Eubacteriales bacterium
TTGCCCCCACTAGAACCTGAATCTAGCGCGTCTGCCAATTCCGCCATACCCGCGTTGGTGCGAGAAACGGGACTTGAACCCGTACGGTGTGAACCACACGCCCCTCAAACGTGCGCGTCTGCCAGTTCCGCCACTCTCGCAACTGTATGTTTTTTGTTGCCGTTCAATCGACAACGTTGATATTATACACGAAACCAAAACAAATGTCAAGAGGTTTTTGAAAAAAAAGAAAACTTTTTTTTGACACGGATATAGAGAGGAGATCGGCAATATATTCACAAAATATTCATTGCGATTTTTCGCAAAATGTGGTATGATATATATATATCTATATCTTATTGTAAGGATGGATTTTACATGAAACGCTGGAAAGGATATATTCTGTGCACGGTTTTGTTTCTTCTGCTCGTGCCGTTGTGTGCGGTTGGATGCTCGGGCGAAACGGTGGGAGAGCCGGCGCTGATTTCCGAGGGGAATATCTGGGGAGATTTGGTTTATTCCATTTATGCCGGCAATACGGTGACGATTACGGGATATACCGGAAATGCGGCGATGCTGGAAATTCCGGACGAGATTGATACGCGTCCCGTGACGGCAATTGCTGCCGAGGCGTTTTGTGACTGCGATTCGATTATTTTCGTTTCCTTTGGGCGAAACGTCCGTACCATCGGGGAGCGCGCGTTTTACGATTGCAGCTTTCTTTCCGAGATTGAGCTGGAAGGGAAAATCCGTTCCGTCGGAGATTACGCCTTCGGAAACTGCTATTCGCTCTCCCGTGCGGTGATCGGGGACAACGTGACCGAGCTTGGGATCAGCGTTTTCAACGACTGTATCGTGCTTTGCGACGTTACAGTTGGTGACGGTCTTGCGCGGATTCCCGAGGGAACCTTTGCCGATTGCTCGTCGCTTGCCGAGGTAAAAATGGGCAAGAAAATCAAGGAGATCGGTGACGAGTCGTTCTATCAGTGCACCTCTTTGCTGCGCGTTACGCTGTCTTCTGCAACCGAGAAAATCGGTGCGCGTGCCTTCGCCTTTTGCTCCTCGCTCCTTGATGCCGATCTTGGCGGCAAGGTTTCCGTGATCGGTGAGGAGGCGTATTTCCGCTGCGCTATGCTTGAGCGGGTGATTCTGGGGGAGCGCTTGCGCACGATTGAGTCTGCCGCGTTTTACGGCTGTGAGAAGCTGGCGGAACTGACGGTTCCCGCAAAGCTGTCGGCGCTCGGTTATTCGGCCTTTGAGGAGACGCCCTGGCTGTCGGCGCAGACCGATGAGTTCGTTGTGCTGGGCGATGGAATTCTGCTTCGCTATAACGGATCGGGCGGAGAGGTGAGAATTCCCGAATCGGTGAAAAAGATTGCCGATGCCTTCAGCGGCTGCTCGACCCTGACCTCCGTGATTCTGCACGATCGTGTGACCGATATCGGTGCTTACGCCTTTTACAACTGCTCCGCACTGACGGCGGTTACGCTGGGCAATCGCGTGGAAACCGTCGGTGCCGCAGCGTTTGGCCGCTGTGCCGCGCTGACGCAGATTCGGTTGCCCTCCTCGCTTGCCGTGATCGGGGACAGCGCATTCTCCGGGTGTGATGCTTTGGCCATGGTCAGCTATCCCGGTTCGGAGAAGAAGTTCGGTGAGATTGCCATCGGCGTCGGCAATACGGCGCTGACCGGCGCGGTGATTGCGTACAGGACCTCGTGAACGTGGGGAGGAAGAAGATGAACAGACGAAACGTAAAGATAATTCTTGCAATCGGTGTGTTGCTGGCGATGCTGACGGCAGTCGGCTGTCTTGGAGAGCCGCCCGTGGCTGAGGTAACGGTAGTTGCCGAAAACCGAATGGCGGATCAGCTGCTTTACACCGAATACAGTGACGGCACGGCTCATCTGACCGGGCATACCGGTACGACGCTGACCGAGCTGATCGTTCCGCGGACGGTGAACGGCTTGACGGTGACGGGAATCGCAGATCAGGCCTTTGCCAACTGCACCTCACTCAAGCTGCTTCGCGCCGAGGATAATCTCAGGACGATCGGCAACGAGGCCTTTTACGGTTGTACGGCACTTGAAACGATCGAGCTTGGGACGAATGTCACCGATATCGGATATTACGCTTTTGAGTCGACGGCGTGGATGAATGCGCAGACCGAGGATTTCGTCATTTTGGGAGACGGGATTCTGGTGAAATACCGGGGGAGTGCGGTGTCGGTCGTCATTCCCGATACGGTGAAGCGCATCTCGGATGCCTTTTTCCAGAATTTTGATCTGCTTGAGGTGACGATGGGGCAGAACGTAGAGGTGATCGGCCCATATGCCTTTGCCTACTGCGGCGCCCTCCGTGCCGTGCATTTCAATGAAGCACAGCGGGTCATTGGCGAGAGTGCGTTTGCTTTCTGTGAGAACCTGCATTCGGTCAAAATCGGCCCGAACGTAAGTGAGATCGGAGAAATGGCCTTCCACTACTGCTCGACCCTGCATTACCTTGAATTGGGTGAATCGGTAGAGCGGATCGGTAAGGATGCCTTTGCCTACTGCAGTCAAATGACGGGTATCACGGTTTCCTCCGCTCTGCGTGAGATCGGGGACTACGCCTTCTACGATTGCTATATTCTCCGCGGTGTGACCTATCGGGGCACCGAGGAGGAATGGAATACGATTGATTTCGGTGAAGGAAACGAAATGCTTACCAACGTAACGCGTCGCTGTATGGGATGATTATTCCGCAATTAAGGAAAGATAATATGAAACAAAATCGAAATTTTGCACCGATTGCCGTGACGGTGCTTCTCCTTTTCGCGTCAAGCGTGGGGATGGAGCTGTTGTTCGGCAGGTATATGTATTTGCCGCTCTTTTTCTTCGCGCGGCTCATTATGCTCCTGACCCTGAGTACGGGGATTGCGGGGCTCTTCGGCCTTCTTCCTCCCCCGAACGTGGCAGAGGAGGGAAGCGCTCTTTCAGGAGAATCGACCGAAAAGCAGGGCTTTTGGGGATCCGTTCGCCGCTTCTTTGGAGCAATCGGCCGCTTCTTCCGCACCCTTTGGCGTGCCGTGGCTGATTTCGTCTGCCGCCGTGCTCTGCTGCTTGAGCTGATTCTTCTGGTCTTACTCTTTGCGCTTGAGCAGTTCCGTTTCATCCCTTCACTGCGTCGGTTTACCGATGCGGCCCAGGTTGGATACGGAACGGCACTGGCTTTGCTGATCGGATCCTTCGTTTGTATCGTTCTGGATAAGTGGTGTCTTTTCGCTTATCAGCGGATTTCCGCAGATGCGGTCGGTGCGGCGCGCGTGGCGCGGGCGGTTCTGCACAATCTGCGGCTGACTGTGAAAATTTCCCGTCTTTGTGCACTGGTGATTGCGGCAATGAGCGTGCTTCGACTGACCGGTCTCTGGGACGGACAGCGCTGGCTTTGCTACGGTCTGATTGCCGTTTGGGCTTATTGCTCGCTCTTCTGGTTCATCAGTCTGGTATCGCGTGCCATTCGCCGCGAGCTGCTGACGAACCCGCGCTTTGTGATTCCGCTTCCCTTCGTCGGACGGGATGAGGACGACGATATGCAGATCCTGGCCCATCTTGAGGCGAATACCGGAATCACCTTCCGTTCACTCTGGAGTCTTAAATACGTCAAAAAGATTCTGCCGTATACCGCGCTGCTGACGGCCGTCTTCTTCTGGCTGGCAACCGGTCTCGTGCAGATTGATGCTTACGAGCAGGGCGCCCGTTATCGCTTCGGTAGGCTTGAGGCAGACGATATTCTTGAGCCCGGGCTTCATCTGACGCTCCCCTGGCCCTTTGACAAGGTTGAGGTTTACGATACCGGACACGTCCGCGAGCTGACCGTCGGATACGAGGCCGACCGCCAGAGCGATAATCTCTGGACTGAGGAGCACGGCAGCTACGAGTACCGTCTTCTGCTCGGCGAGGGCAACGAGCTCGTTTCGATCAATATGCGTCTGGAGTACGTTATCGACGATCTTTGGCGATATATTACGGCGTCTGCCGATCCTGCTTCGCTCTTGAGCGCGGAGGCGTATGAGTTGATTATCGACCGAACCATCTCCGTTGATCTCGACACGTTGCTGTCGGTTGACCGAACCGCCTTTGCCGCCGATTTCCGCGAGGAGCTCAACGCACAGCTCACGGAAAATCCCATCGGCCTTTCGGTGATCCGCGTGGCGGTGGAGAGTATTCATCCGCCGGTTGAGGTAGCGGCGGTTTACCAGAGCGTGGTCAGCGCCGAGCTCAAGGCAGAGGCCCTGCTTTGGGAGGCAGAGGCCTTGGCCAACGTTGCACGGGCGAGTGCCGAGGCCGAATACGATACGCTGGTACAGACGGCACAGGCGGATTATTACACCCGCGTCGCCGCCGCACGCGCTGAGGTTACCGAGTTTATGGCGGCGGTTTCGGCCGATACAAGCTATCGGGATGCATATCGCTATTACAAGTATCTGAACGCACTGCAGACATCTCTTCGCGGAACGCGGCTTTATCTGCTCGGCCCCGATATTGATGCCGATTCACTCTATCTTGGCAGCAATTTCGTGATTGTGGGCGGCGGGCAGTAACAGGAGGTACATACACGATGAAAAAAATAAGTATATTGAAATGGGCCGTGGGACTGGCACTGGTGGTTGTCCTGGCCTTCTTTGGCTTCACGGCCGAGGTCAGAGAGGGCGAATGCGCCGTGATCACCCGATTCGTCGAGCCCCGTGCCGAGATTACCGAGGCGGGACTGTATCTGCGCTTACCCTGGCCGTTTGAGAATATCGTTAAATACGATGCCCGCCGCCAGTATCTGGAGTCGTCTTATCTGGAGGCGCTGACCCGCGATAAGCGCAACATTATCCTCAATTCCTATGTGGTCTGGCAGATTTCCGATCCGCTGACCTATCACAACAGCGTTCGGGCCAACGATATTGCGGCACAATATATCCGCGATTTGGTGAGCAATGCAACCAACGGCGTGCTGGGCAGTTATGATTTGACCGCGCTCGTTTCGCTGGAGGAGGAAAAGATCAGGATTGATCAGATTCAGGAAGAGATTTTTTCCCGCGTGAGCGAAAACAGCCTGGCGAATTACGGCATTGAGATCTGCGAGGTCAGCATGATGCGCCTGTCTCTGCCCGACGTGAATCTGCAGAGCGTGTTTGATCAGATGCGGGCGGATCGGCAGAAGGAAATTGACACCATCATTGCCGCGGCCGAGCGGGATGCCAATAAGATCATCACGGGTGCGAACGCTGAGGCGGCTGAGATCATCGCCAAGGGCACGACCGATGCGGCCGAGCTGAAAGCGAAGACCGAGACCGAGGTTGCCCGGATTTATGCCGAGGCACAGGCGGCAAATCTTGAGCTTTATCGTTTCCTGCGCCAGCTGGATACGGTGGCCGGTTCGGTAGGTGAGGGAACGACGCTGATTGTGCGCACCGATGAATATCCGTTCAGCGTTCTGGCAGAGTACGGCGGCTTGCTTGACGGTGCCGACGGAACTGCCGCATCGGACGGTGCGGCACTTGCGGCGGCACTGGCCGAATTGCCGGAGGACGAGCGCAGCAGGGTCACCGATGCGCTTTGGGCGCTGATTGCCGAGGCCGGGGGGAATGCACAATGACGTCATCCCGCGAAAAACGGTCTCTGTTCGGGGACACCCTTTCCGCTCTTGTCAAGGCATTTCGGTGGATTGTGATCGTGGTTCTGCTTGCCATTCTCTGCTCGGGCATCCGCACGGTGCAGACGGGCGAGGTTGCGATCATTCTGCGCTTCGGCAAATTGCTCGGCGATACGCGCGAGGAGCAGGTGCATGAGCCCGGACTTTTGTTTGCTTTCCCGTACATTATTGACGAAGTGATTACCGTTCCCACGGGGCGGGTGTTTGAGCTGACGGTGGATACGCACAATTCGTCCAACTACATGAGCACCAACGTGCGGGAAAACGGTTATATCATTACGGGTGACCAGAATATTGCGCTTGTGGGCGCTTCGGTAAAGTACACGATCAGCGATCCGGTCGCCTATGCGCTGACCACGGCAGACGTGACGGCGACGCTGCACGGGATTGTGAGCGGTTCGCTTGCGACGGGGGCGGTCAATCTGGATATCGACGATCTGCTGACCACGGCGAAGGATGCTTACGGCCGTGCCGTACAGGCAGATGCGCAGGCACATATTGATGCACTCGGCCTTGGTGTGACCATATCCTCTCTCGAATTGAAAACGGTATCCCCTCCGCTCGAGGTCAAGTCGATTTTCGAGGCGGTTA
>JAZODX010000102.1:0-9973 GCA_045597265.1 Eubacteriales bacterium
CATGGCTACGATCCGACTTATTCTGCCCGAAAACGATATAAATGATTGAAATGGACACAATTTTCGGGTATAATATAAGGATAGAACAGAAAGAAGCCCCGCAAAATGCGGGCGTGAGAAAGGAGGAGCGCGACCATTGTATCTGAAATCTCTTGAGCTGCACGGCTTTAAGTCCTTTCCCGATAAGACCGTTTTAACCTTTGAGCAGGGGGCCACCGTCATCGTCGGCCCGAACGGAAGCGGTAAGTCAAACCTCTCCGATGCGATGCGCTGGGTATTGGGTGAAATTTCGTCCAAAAGCATCCGCGGTACCAAGATGGAGGACGTTATTTTCGGTGGCGCCGACGGCAGACGTCCGATGGGCTTTGCCGAGGTATCGGTAACCTTCGACAATACGGGTGAGCACGGACGGCTGGACAGCCCGTACGATGAGGTAACCGTTACCCGCCGGTATTACCGTGCGGGAGAAAGTGAGTATTTCATCAATCGCAAGGCCTGCCGCCTGCGTGATATTTATGAGCTCTTCATGAATACGGGCGTCGGCCGTGACGGATATTCGATTATCGGTCAGGGCAAAATTGCCGAGATGATTTCGCGCAAGAGCGACGAGCGAAGAAGCATTTTTGAGGACGCCTCGGGTATTGCGCGCTACCGCTTCAAAAAATCGGAGGCCGAACGCCGACTGGCCGGCACCGAGGACAATATGCTCCGTGTCAACGACATTCTCTCCGAGCTTGAGGGACGTGTCGGTCCGCTGGAAAAGGAGGCGGCACGGGCAAAAAAATATCTGGATCTCTACGAAGAGAAAAAGCGGGCGGACGTCTCGCTTTGGCTCTATGATACCGAGCATCTGCGCGGTGAGGTGGAGGCGGCGGAAAACCTCGTCCGCCACTCTTCGCTCGATCTGCAGACGGTTGAGGATACCATTGCGTCGCTTGAGGCGCAGAACGAAAAGCTGTTTGCGGCGGCACAGTCCAATAAGATGACCTCCGAACAGCTTCTGCGCGAAATCCGTGAGCAAACCGATGCCAACCACGAGCTGGACGCCGCGCTTCGCGTTGCCGAAAACAACCGCTTCCACGCGGGTGAGCTGATTGCAGCGGCTGACCTCTCGATTGCGGCAGCCGATGCGGCGATTGCATCCGAGCGGCAGAGCCGTGAGACCCAGACGGCGCAGATTGCCGAGTACAACGCGTTGCTGGCGGCCGAACGAGCCAACCGGGATGCGCTGCTTGCCAAGCAGGCAGATGCCGCCGCACGGCGGGATAAGCTGGGCGAGATCATTGAAGGTGCTCTGGTTGAGCTTCGCCGTGCCGAGCAGGAGCAGATGGATCTCAGAGTACGGATTTCGGTGCTGGAGAACGCCCGTGCATCCGATCGGGATAAAACCTCCACTATGCAGAGCGATCTGGAATCACTCGAACAGACGGCAAAGGCTCTTGCCGACGGCTGTGCCGCCGCACGCCTGACGGTCGAGGACTATACGGCCGCGCTCGCTGAGCTTGACCTTGCGATTGCCGAATCCGAGAAAAAGCTGGAGGACCTGTCTGCCGAGCGCCGCACAGTGCTGGAGCGTGCCAATCAGTGCGGCCTGCGTCGGGATTCGCTTGCTCAGCGTGCAGAGAATCTCCGCCGTATGGAAGAGCATTTTGAGGGCTATTCGGGCAGTGTCCGCTACGTGATGAGTCAGTACGAGCAGGGACGGATTACCCTCTCCGACGGACGGAAATGCGGTACGATTCACGGCCCCCTTTCCAAGCTGATCAGCGTTGAACAGAAATATATTACAGCGATTGAAACGGCGCTGGGGGCTAACCTCCAGAATATCGTCGTTGAGGATGAGGAAACGGCCAAGGCCGCGATTTACGCGCTCAAGCGCGGAAATGCGGGGCGTGCGACCTTCTATCCCATTACCTCCATGCGTCCGTCCTCCCCGAGCGAAGAGCTGAAAAATGCCGCACGCTTTGTGGGGTATCTCGGTACGGCCGACCTTCTCGTGGGAATTGACGAGCGCTATCGCGGCGTGCTTTCCTCGCTTCTGGGACGAACGGTCGTTTTCGATAATATTGATCACGCAACGGCGATGGCGAAGGCGACCCGTTACCGTGTCCGTGCTGTGACGCTTGACGGTCAACAGATTAACGTCGGCGGTTCCTTTACGGGCGGTTCGGCAAAGCGTGACAGCGGAATACTCAGCCGCGCAAGCGAGATTGAGCAGCTGACGGCCGAACATAAAAAGGCTTCCGCCGAGGCGGATGCCGCACAGGCTGACGTGCACAGAATCGACAAGCTTCTGGCCGATTGCGGGCGCGAGCGGGATGATGCCGCCGAGCGCCGCCGTCTGATCGGGACGATGGCGTCTGCCGAGCAGGCCAGACTGGATCAGCTGACGGCCAAGCTGGAGGCAAACCAGACGCTGATTGATAAAATCTACGCCGATTTTGCGCAGCAGGGCGAAATGCGCCGCAAGTACGACGAGGACATTGCTGCATGGCAGGCCGAGCTCCTTGAGGCGCAGAAGAAGATTGACGAGCTGACGGCGCTCCGTACCGAGCGGGAAATTGAGCGTAACGGTGCCGATGACGAGGTCATGGCGTATGCCGAGAAGATTACGGCACTGCATATCCGCATCAGCGAAATCGAGAAGGACATCGAGACGGCGCTGACTCTGCGGGATGCCGTTGACGAGCGGATTTCCGCACAGAACGAGGCAAAGGCCGCGGCGGCACTGCGCGTGGCCGAGCTGAGAGCGGGGCTCTCCGAGACCGAAGCGGCAATTGCCGCCAACCGCGCTGAAGCGGAGCGGGGCGAGGCCAAGCTGGCTGAGTTGAACGCGCGTCGGGCTGAGGTTGAGGCCGGCAGTATGGAATTTGAGCGCCAGCAGAACGAGCTTCGCATTCGTCTGCGTGAGCAGAATAATCACCGCGAGCTGGTCGTGCGCAGTCATGAAAAGAATGAGAACAGACTGGCAGGTCTTCGCGCAGAGCAGGATAAGCTTTCCTCCCGCCTCTGGGACGATTACGAGCTGACCCGCGCGGGGGCGATTGAGCTGGGCTATCCCGCCGTGACCGAGGAAAACCGTTCTGCGATCGCACAGATACAGACCGAGACACGCAACAAGCTTCGCGCACTCGGCAGTGTCAACGTCGGCGCAATCGAGGAGTATGCCGAGGTGAAGTCGCGCTACGATTATCTCTCGGGACAGCTCGGAGATCTGCGTGACGCAAAGGCCGACCTTGAGTCGGTGATTGCCAAGCTCGAGACCGAGATGCGTACGGCTTTTCTCGAGGCGTTCCATGCGATCAACCGCAATTTCAATCAGGTTTTCGTCGAGTTGTTCGGCGGCGGCAGTGCGGCACTTGAGTTGAGCGATCCCGACGATCCGCTGACCTCGGGTATCGAAATCAAGGCCGCTCCTCCCGGCAAGGTCATCAAGAATCTGATGCAGCTCTCGGGCGGTGAGCAGTCCTTTATCGGTGTTGCTCTTTTCTTTGCCATCCTCAAATACAATCCGACACCCTTCTGTATTCTGGATGAGATTGAGGCGGCGCTGGATGAAGTAAACGTTGCCCGTCTGGCCGAATACATCAAGCGTTACGCTATGGAAACGCAGTTTATCCTCATTACGCACCGCCGCGGTACGATGGAGGTTGCGGACTGTCTTTACGGCGTGACGATGCCCGAGCGAGGAATCTCTCGCGTGCTGACGCTGAATATTGATGACATAGAGAAAAAAGGAGAAGACTGGGATGGCATTTTTGGATAAATTAAAGGCGGGGCTTTCCAAGACCAAAAACGCCTTTATGGGACAGATCAATCAGGTCTTCAGCGCCTTCGTCCGTGTAGACGAGGATATGCTGGAGGAGCTGGAGGAGGTCCTGATCTGCGCCGACGTCGGTGCGGCCGCGACCGCGGAGATTATTGAAGAGCTCCGCGCGCGCATCAAAAGCGATCGCCTGACCGAACGCGATGCGGCAATGGCAGCTCTGCGGGAGATTCTGTGCTCGATGATCGGTGAAGGCGAGCCCCTTCACTTGGACAATACCCCCGCCGTCGTGCTGGTTATCGGCGTCAACGGTGCAGGGAAGACAACCTCAATCGGTAAGATGGCCGCCCGGCTCAGGGAGCAGGGCAAGCGCGTCGTCGTCGCGGCAGCCGACACCTTCCGCGCCGCTGCGATCGATCAGCTCGCCGTCTGGTGTGAGCGTGCCGACGTGCCTCTGGTCAAGCAGAACGAGGGCTCCGATCCCGCTGCCGTCGTTTACGATGCAATCGGCTACGCCCGTTCGCACGCAAGTGACGTGCTGATCATTGACACGGCTGGTCGCCTGCACAACAAAAAGAATCTGATGGATGAGCTGGCCAAGATCAACCGCGTGATCGACCGCGAGCTGCCCGGCGTGTCGCGCGAGAATCTGCTCGTGCTTGACGCAACGACGGGACAGAACGCCATTATGCAGGCAAAAGAATTCAAGAATGCTGCTGCCATCACGGGGCTGACGCTGAACAAAATGGACGGGACGGCAAAGGGCGGAATCGTCTTTGCTATCAAAAAGGAGCTGGGTATTCCGGTGAAATTCATCGGTGTCGGTGAGAAAATCGACGATCTTCAGCCCTTTGATTCGGCCGAGTTCGTCGAAGCGCTCTTTAACTGATTCGGACGAAAGGAAGACTTATGCAGGCTGTACTCGTTTCACACAACAAAAAGAAAATCGCCGAGCTTCGTTCGATTTTAGCCGACGTGGCTCCCGGACTTACTCTCCTCTCCGCCGGGGAGGCCGGACTGCCCGACGATATTCCCGAGGATGGAGATACCTTCGCCGCAAATGCACTCATCAAAGCGCGTGCCGCGGCTGAACGCGGGTATATCGGCATCGCCGATGATTCGGGCCTGACCGTTGACGCGCTTGACGGTGCACCCGGTGTTTACTCTGCACGCTACGCGGGAGAGCACGGCAATGACGCCGCCAATAACGAAAAGCTTCTGCGTGAGCTTGCCGCGCGTCCGGATGCACCGCGCACGGCGGCTTTCGTCTGCGTGATGGCCTGCGTCTTCCCCGACGGGGAAAGCTTCACCTGTGAAGGACGCTGCCCCGGAGAAATTCTCACCTCTGCGTGGGGAGAGGGGGGCTTCGGCTATGATCCGCTCTTCTTCTACGTGCCGGCCGGCCGATCGTTTGCCGAGCTTGAGGGAGAAGAAAAGAACAAAATTTCTCACCGTGCCCGCGCCCTTGCCGCATTTGCTCCCGAGCTTGCCGCAAGGATGTCACGCCGCGGTTACTAAAATTCTGAAAAAAGGGACAAACTATGTTAACGAGCAAACAACGCGCCAAGCTTCGCGCACTGGCCAACCCCATCGATACCATTATGCAGGTTGGCAAGGGCGGAGTAACCGATAATCTGATCACCACCGTTTCGGATGCACTGGAGGCCCGTGAGCTGATCAAGCTTCGCGTGCTGGAAAACAGCGAGGAATCTCCCCGCTCGGCCGCTGAGGCACTTGCCGCCGCGACGGGCGCTGACGTGGTTGCCGTCATCGGTACCCGCTTCGTGCTTTACCGTGCTTCCAAAAAGCATCCGCGCATCGAGCTTTGACCGATGGAACGGGTCGGTATTTACGGCGGAACCTTTTCCCCGCCGCATAACGGGCATATTGCCGCCGCGCGCACCTTTCTCGCGCAGGCTGAGCTTGATCGGCTGATTGTTCTGCCGGCGGGGATTCCGCCGCACAAGAGCGTTTCATCCGACGATGACCCGGCTTGCCGCTATGAAATGGCAAAGCTCGCCTTTTCCGATCTGCCCGACACCGAGGTGTCGGATTGGGAGATTACGCAGAGCGGACGAAGCTACACGGTTCTGACGCTGGAGCATTTCTCCGCCGCCGACCGCGCGCTCGTCCTTCTGGTCGGCACCGATATGTTTCTGACGCTCGACACCTGGTTCCGTGCGGCCGATATTTTTGCGATGGCTGAGATTTGCTGTATTCGGCGTGAGGCCGATGCGGCAATTCGCCGGGCAATTGATAAAAAAATCAGCCTGTATCGGGAACAATTCGGCGCCCGTATCCGTCTGTTGGATGAAGATGCCCTGGTGCTCTCTTCTACCGAGCTGCGCGGAATTGCGGCCGCAGACGGAGATCTTACCCCCTATATGCCCGACCGGCTGGCCGGGTATATCCGCGAAAAAAGCCTCTTCCGTACGGCACAGCAGGGGCGGATTACCCCCGATGCACTTTCTGCCCTGAAGGAGCGGCTTTCCGGCACGATGTCGCCAGATCGCTTTGCCCATACCTGCGGTGTGGAGCAGACGGCGATCCGCTTGGGGGCGCTTTATGCGCCGGATGAGCAGTACCGTCTTCGTGCCGCGGCACTTCTGCACGATCTGACAAAAGAATATCCTTTCGAAAAACAGTTGAAAATTGTCGAGGAATCTGGTATAATAGTAAGCAATTGTGAAAAAACCTCTCCCGCGCTTCTGCACGCGGTCTCTGCGGCGGCTCTGCTTGAGGCAGATCCCGCCTACGCGGCGTTTGCCGAACCGTCCGTCGTATCGGCCGTGCGCTGGCATACAACGGGGAGAGCGGAGATGTCGATTGTCGAACAGATCATTTTTCTCGCTGATTATATCGAACCCACCCGTACGCATGGGGCCTGCGTGGAGCTGCGTGAGCAGTTCTGGGCGGCGGATCCCGCGTCGATGGAGATGCCTCTGCGCATCGCTCACCTGCGCCGCTTCGTCGGTCTTGAGGCGGATATGACGATTCGTCATCTGCTCGCGCGCGGTGTTCCCATCGCGGAAAATACCCTCCATGCCCGCAGCTGGGCAATCACGGGTGATTGATTTCCTTACCGAAAAAGGAGGCTCTTGTTTCCCTCATGAGCAAGACAACAGAAAAACCTAACCGACGCAGACCAAAGCAGTCCAAGGGTGCGGTGTTCGCAGAGATTGCGGTCATCGTCGTCTTTGTCGCTGTGGCGCTGTTCGTTGCCATTCAGCTTTTTTACCGCCCTCCGACGCAGGATCCCTACGTTCCGTTTGAAACCGATCCTGCACAGACAACCGCGCCGACCCCGCCCGAGACCGATCCCTCGGGGGAAACCAAGCCGGTTGCGGTAACCCCCGCCAAACCGATTGAATACGTGCGCCGCGAGGGGGTATACAATTTCCTGATTGCCGGACACGACCGCGTTGCGGTGAATACCGACGTTCTCATGGTCGCTTCTTTTGATACGAAGAATCACGCGCTTAATCTGGTGCAGATTCCGCGCGACACTTATGCGACCTATGCGTGGACCAACTACCACAAGATCAACGGTGTTTACGCCTGCTCCCTGCAGGAAAGCAAGTACGTCCGCCGTGACGCGATGCAGGGGCTGATGGATTATCTGATGCAGAATCTGGCCATTAAGCTTGATTATTACGTGCTTGTGGATCTGGATATTCTGCAGGAAATGGTTGATCTGATCGGCGGCGTTCCGATTAATATTCCGGCCGAGATGGAGTATCACGATCCTTATCAGGATCTGGTGATTAACCTTCCTGCCGGCCCGCGGACGCTGACCGGTGAGGAGGCGGAGCAGTTCGTTCGCTTCCGCGCGGGTTACGTGCAGGCAGATATCGGCCGCAACGACGCACAGAAAATTTTTATGGCTGCCTTTTTGCAGCAATACAAGAAAAACCTGAATATCAGTACGCTGAGCGGTACGGTCGAGCAGATGATCAAACACGTGATCACGAATCTCTCGGTTGCCGACTGCGTCTTCTTTGCCAAGGCGGCGCTTGAGCTTGATCTGTCCAAGGTTGTGATGGTCAATATGCCCGGCTCGGATATTCTCGTTACCGAAGGGGAGTTCTCCTCCTACTTCGTGCTCAGCCGTGCGGGAGCACTGGATACGGTCAACCGCTTCCTCAACGTCTATACCGAGGATATTTCCGATTCTGTTTTTGATCGGAACGGTGTCTTTACCAACCGGAGCAATGCACAGATCGACCAGATCTATCAAACCGAAATCAAAATTGCGAACGAATATACGGCCGAAGAGGTCAATGCGAACGGAATTTACATTCCCCGCACCAAGACTGAAAACGACCAAGGAAAGGAATAATACGATGGAAGAAATGACCGCCCGCCCCGAATGGGCAACCCTTCCCGCACTTGATGCCGCAGAGCCCAAGGCATTGGCTGAGGCGATTGCCTTCGTGCTGGATGAGAAAAAGGGACATGAGCTCAAGACGCTGTTCGTTGAAGATAAGACTGTCCTTGCAGACTATTTCGTGCTTTGCACCGGTAACTCCAATACTCAGGTCAAGGCGCTCGCCGATGAGGTGGAGTATAAGATCGGCCTGCGCGGCGTAAAGCCGCTTCACATTGAGGGTCGGGACAACGGCAGCTGGGTGCTGATCGACTTCGGTTCGGTTATCGTGCACGTCTTTGACCGCGCCGCCCGCGATTTCTATAATCTCGATAAGCTTTGGAGTGACGCCGTCCCCGTTGACACGCCCGCCGAGCAGTAAGCGCTCCGTCGAGCGCGGCAGTTTCCGATTGCCGACTTTTGATCAAACATAATTTTCTATGGATAAAGGAATCAGACAAATGAAGTACAATTTCACCGAAATCGAGAAAAAATGGCAGGATCGCTGGGACGCAGAGGGCGTTTTCCGTGCGTCTGAGGATCACAGCAAGCCGAAGTTCTACGGTCTGGTAGAGTTCCCCTATCCCAGCGGCGCAGGAATGCACGTTGGACATATCAAGGCCTATTCCGGTCTTGAGGTAATCTCCCGCAAGCGCAGAATGCAGGGCTATAACGTTCTGTTCCCCATCGGCTTTGATGCGTACGGCCTTCCCACCGAGAACTATGCCATCAAGACAGGCATTCATCCCCGCAAGGTAACCGATATGAATATCGAGAAGTTCACCTCTCAGTTGAAGCGGGTTGGTTTCTCCTTTGACTGGTCGCGCGTTGTGGATACTACCGAAGAGGATTATTATAAGTGGACGCAGTGGATCTTCCGCCGTATGTTCGATGAGGGTCTCGTCTTCCGTGCCAAGACGCTGGTCAACTATTGTCCCTCCTGTAAGGTCGTGCTCTCCAACGAGGACTCCCAGGGCGGCAAGTGCGATATCTGCCACAACGATATCGTCCAGAAGGCCAAGGACGTCTGGTATCTCCGTATTACCGAATATGCCGATAAGCTGCTCGGCGGCCTGGATAAGGTTGACTATCTACCCAACATCAAGCTCCAGCAGGAGAACTGGATCGGCCGCTCGGAGGGTGCATTTGCCAACTTCCGCATTGCCGGTCAGGACGATTTCCTGCGCATCTATACCACCCGTCCCGACACCATGTTCGGCGTAACCTTTATGGTGATTGCGCCCGAGCATCCGGTGATTGAGAAGTATCGTGACAGCATTGCGAACATTGACGCACTTGACGCCTATAAGGCAGAGTGTGCCAAGAAGACCGAGTTTGAGCGTACCCAGCTGGTTAAGGACAAGACCGGCGTGAAGATCGAGGGCCTCTCGGTTATCAACCCCGCCAACGGAAAGGAAATCCCCGTTTACATCTCCGACTACGTCATGATGGGTTACGGTACCGGTGCAATCATGGCCGTTCCCGCACACGACGAGCGCGACTATGACTTTGCCCGCAAGTTCGGCATCGATATCATCGAGGTCATTCGCGGCGGCGATATCGGCACCGCGGCCTACACGGGCGACGGCGAAATGATCAATTCCGATTTCCTCAACGGCATTACTACCAAGGCCGAGGCGATCACCAAGATGATCGAATTCCTCAGCGCGAAGGGCATCGGTGAGCGTGGCGTACAGTTCAAGATGAAGGATTGGGCCTTCAACCGCCAGAGATACTGGGGTGAGCCGATTCCGATCGTGCACTGCCCGACCTGCGGCATGGTGGGCGTTCCCTACGAGGAGCTTCCGCTTCGTTTGCCGAATATGGAAAACTTTGCCCCC
>JAZODX010000103.1:0-11094 GCA_045597265.1 Eubacteriales bacterium
GCCGCCCCTTCCCCGAGGCAATTTTTGATTTCCGCATCTGGTGCGGCTCCCCCTGTGTGCTCCTGACCTGGGGACGCGACGACATCCCGATGCTGATTGACAATCTTTTCGTGCACAACATTGATGCAAGCTGGATTACCGACTGCTATGACCTCCAGCCCATCTTCAACAAACAGACCGACGGGCAGAAGCAGCAGAGAGCCCTCTCGAGCGCCCTTGAGCATTTTAACATCTCGCTCGACGAGGATATGCCCGCGCATGATGCGCTCAACGATGCGTATTATACCGCGCAGGTCTGTATGCGCCTGGACCTGGCGCGCGGCATTGCCGAATACGGCAGCGAAGGAAAATTTGATCTGGGCGGTCATTTTACGCACATCTGCCATAATCTCTACACAGGCTTTGAAAGCCGTCAGGCAGCCCTGGCCGATCGCAAAATTGCCGTCATCCCCTGCCCCGTCTGCGGGAAAAAGATGCTTTACCCGATGTGGGTCAAGCAGAGCGGAAGCAAAAAGATCGCGCTCTGCCACTGTGAGGATCATGGGGACTACATGGCCCGCGTACAGTTCTTTAAGGGTCCCGGCGGCGTGCTGAAGGTCTGCAAGACACTCTATCGCGCAACCGAGGACGTATTGGCCTACTATACCGATAAATGCGAGCAATTCGTCAGCCGCGATCCGTCGCTGGCCCACGAGGGTGAGGACGGAGACAAGCCGCGCCGCCGTCGCCGCCGCCATCGCGGAGGCCGCCGCAAAAAGGCAGCTGAGGCGGAGACGGTAACAACAGAATAAATGTTTGCGGGGAGGGAGCCTTTTGAAAAAGGCTCCCTCCCCGCGCCCCTCCCGTGAAAACTTTCACGTAGGGGCATTTTTATTGAGGAACGGTTTGGGCGACTGCAGTTTCAGGAGTCCCGAGGAGTGGCTTGGTTTCGGGGATCGGTGTGGGGGCGAAGCTGATTTCGGCTAAATTGATCAGCGTATGGTTTTGATCGGGGGTAAGATAGTAGTAGTGGTAGCCTTCGATGCGATAAAAGAGTGCGCAATCCTCGCCGCCCGAGGGATTATATTCAAACTGCAGGACAGCGCCGTTTTTGAGTTTGATGGTTATATCACGGACAACCTGTACTGTTTTGACATAATCGGGAAGCACAACGGTCGGAATGGGGCGTTCTGCGTGGTGACTGAGCGGAGCAAGGGCGGCGAGAATATTCCATATTTTTTCGAGATTTTCCATATCACGCAGTGTGACGGTTTTGATTTTGACCGATCTGCCGACTTCCGTATTGTCGATATCGCTCTTTTCAAATCTGACAGATGCGATATCGTCGGCGCTGTTCACGCAATAGATTGTTTCGAGAACCTCCGATAGCGTGTATGCTGAGGTATCGATCTGCGCCCATTCCTCCGGGGTCATCAATGAAGCATACCACCAATCGTCTGTATCCTCAGTATCATACGACCAGCCCTCGGCCAAAGCACTGTACTGATGGAAGTGTCCGAGCTGAAAGGAATCCCCGTCGCTGAAGATCAGCTCCGCATAATCATCTCTGCCCTGCAGCTTCCAGACATCATGCGCCCGATCCTGCCATGCAATCTGTCCCACATACTCTCCTCGACGGGAGCCAAGCATTAAGCGCTGCCCCTCGCCAAGCTCGCCGTCAAAAGCGTACATCATCAGCCGATCCTCAAGAACAAAAGGACAAAGGCGGAGCACCTGCTCATGCGAATACGACATAAAATACCAGGCATACACCCGATAGCCCATCGTCAATAAAAGCGCAAGGCAGGCCGCAAATGCACCAATGCGGCCTGCAGCACGCCGCATCCGTTTGGCTTGGGTGACACGACGCAGGTTTTCCTCCTTCGCATCAGCAATCCATTCATCCCGCACCTCACCGACTGCAGCGAATAACTTTTCTTTTGTCATAGCGATATACCCTCCTTTTCCAGTTCGCGGCGCAGCGCCTCACGCATACGGTGCAATCGGACCTTCACCGCGCTCTCGCTGAGCGCAAAACGACGAGAAAGTACCCCGATTGAATCGCAATACCAATACCGACGCAGAAAGAGACGTCGGTTTTCTGTTGTCAGCGAAGAAAAAAACCGATCGAGAAGGAGGCCGATCTCCTCCCCGCTCTCTGCGGCAGGCAGACATTCGGCCAGCTCATCAAGCAAAGGCAATACCTCCCCGCCCCGTTTCTCGGCCTGCCTTTTCTCAAGAAAATTCAGCGCAAGATTGCGCACGATCCGTCCAAGATAGGCGGAAAGAGATTTAGGTTTAGCGGGTGGGATTGCATTCCAGAGCTTCATATACGCGCCTGAAACACATTCCTCGGCATCCTCGCGGCACAAAAGAATCCCCTCGGCAATCGACTGACAAAGCCGCCCGTATTCTGCCGCCGTCATCTCAATTGCCCGTTCATCCCGCGCCTCATACATCGAGATAATCATTTCATCCTGCATACCTTCTCCCTCCCTTCAACAATCAGAACCGGAAAAATCGCAAAAGGTTACACAAATTTCTGTTTTTATTATATCTTTTCTGTCACAGTAAGTCAAGGCGGAACCAAAAATGAGAGGATGCCGAAAGGCATCCTCTCATTTTGATTATTGCTTCTGCAAAGCAGCGCGCTGTTGGGCCATAACCAATTTATAATAGATTCCGCGGCGTTCGAGCAGGTCTGCGTGTGTACCGAACTCCGCAACCTTACCGCGGTCAAGGACGAGAAGCTTATCGGCATTGCGCAGGGTGGAAAGACGGTGCGCGATGGCGAAGGTTGTGCGTCCCCGGGTCAGCTTATTGATGGCGTCCTGGATAAGCTTTTCGGTCTCGGTATCCAGTGCCGCCGTCGCTTCGTCGAGGATCAGAATACGCGGATTATGGATCAGCGCACGGGCAATAGCGATACGCTGGCGCTCACCGCCCGAAAGCGAAAAGCCCTTTTCACCCACCATGGTATTATACCCCTCGGGCAGATCCATGATGAAATCGTGGGCATTGGCAAGACGTGCAGCCGTGATGACCTCTTCATTGGTAGCGTACGGCATACTGTATCGGATATTATCCCGAATCGAGCCCGAGAAAAGATGAGTCTCCTGAAGAACGACACCGATCTGCGAGCGAAGCGCGTTCTGCGAGATATCCCGGATATTGACATCGTCGATGAAAATCGCACCCTCGGTTACATCATACAGACGCATCAGCAAATTGATCAGTGTGGTCTTTCCGCAGCCCGAATGCCCGACGATGCCGACCATTTCTCCCTGCTTGACCTCAAGGTTGATATTTTCCAGAACCGGGTTATAGCTGTCATAGCCGAAGGTGACGTTGCGGATACTGATATCCCCTTCAATACGGATATCAATCGGCAGGTCAATATCCGCTACCTCGGGCTCCTCCTCCAGTATCTCAAACACCTTGCCAAGCGAGGTCATGAAATTGGAAATATTACGTGGGATGGTAGTAATCTGCATCAGCGGCTCGTAGATAATCGCGGCGTAGCTGTTGAATTGGGTAAGTGCACCGACCGACATTTTTCCTGCGAACACCTTGAGATTTCCGTACAACAGAATCATGTAGTTGCCGAGGCGCAGTGCAAAGCCAAGCAGAGGAAAAACCGTATCGAATAGCTTGGCGTTGGATTCGTCCTGCGCGGCCTGGCGCTCGGTGAAGGCCTCGAAGCGTTCAATTTCCCGCTCCTCGCTGCCAAAGCTCTTGACCACGCGGATGCCGTTGAGGATATCCTGCAGGTGACGGTTGGTGCGGTTGGCCACAATCCAGGCGTGCACGTTTCGGTGCCGCACCGTATCCCAGAAGCGGGTGATGAGAAAGACGGTCAGCGGAAGCGGAACAAAGACGAAGAGGCACATCATCGGATTGAGCCCCAACAAAAGGAAGAGGGCAAGCACGAAGGCAAAGAGCTGTGCCGAATACGTCGGCAGGCTGGAGGTAATAAAAGTTTGCACCACCGTAACGTCGTTATTGATTCGACCCATCAGGTCTCCCGTCGATTTGTTCTGAATCGATGACATGGAGAGGGTTTGAATCTTCTCAAAGAGGAGCGTTCGCAGCATCAGCGTGAATTTATTACCCGAATAAGAAGACATTCGCTTAATCAGCACGTCAATGGCGCGATGGCATACGTCGATGCCAACGATCGCAGCGACGACGATCACGAACTCCAACGCCGATCCCCGCTCAATCCCGACCGCCGGCTCAATAAAGCGATCGATAGCATAGCGCTGTACGGCGGGAACGACGAAGCGAAAGGCGAGGGCAACGATTGTAGAGAAGAGCGGAAAAAGCATCATCAGCCGAATACCTCGGGTCATTGCCCAAAGCTTACGGTAGACCTCACGCTTGTCCTGGCAAAAGGGACATATCTTGGTATTGACGACGAAGGGGCGGCCGCATTTGGGGCAGTAGCGCTCCGGTTCGTCACTGGTCAGCGCCTCCTTACTTGCCCCCTCGGCCAGCAGCTCACAGGCCTTGACCATCACCGAATATCGCGGGAGATTGCGCCCCGAGATGAAGCGGCAGAGCAGCTTGCTCGTCCCCTTCTCCTTGGCGTAAAACGCACAGCTGCCATACAGATTCTCGCAGGAAAAATCGGACAGATCGGCCATGCAATATTTCTCGAGCAGAACACCGTCAAGAATCTTATAGATGTACCGATCGGTAAAGACCATATATCCCGTCACGAAACGGTCGACCTCTATGTTATACGGCAGGCAGTACATCCGTTTTTCGTCCTCGCCGACTGCGGCAAGGAAAGCACGCTCGTCCTGCTCGGGCAGATCAAACATCAGTTTCATGGATGAGTTCTCCTTTTACGGCTGTCACCGATCTCAGAGATAGATTTCGATCTTTCGATAGCTGGCACGGTCAAGCTTCGTCGGATCACTGATCTGGAAACAGTTTCCGTCAATGTCAAAGATAAAAATACGTTCATCCTCAAGGATACGAATATTGGAGGAAGGGTTATTGAGCACGAAGGTCACCTTTCCCGCACTCGTATCCGCTTCCCAATAGGAATAGCCGAACTTCTCCTTTACCGAATAGATACGAAGCAGCTCGGGGGTAAAATAGCGCCTGTCAAGCTCCTCACGGAGAAGCGAAACGGTTGCTTCATCAAATTCATGAATGCTTCGAATCAGTCCGATCTCCTGTCCGCGGCGGCTTCGGCGGCTCTCCGGCTCACGGATGACGATATAATCGTCGGGATCGGTGATGGGGAAAGAACGCAGGACGACGACCCGTTCAAAAAACGCCTTTTCCCCGGTTGCATCCGTCAATTCCAGTGAAATCAGTCCGCCTGACGAACGGGAGAAGCACGCATTCTGCGGCGTCAGCATTACCGATTCGCGGCCGTCAAAGAGAACCGCTTCCTCATCCTCAACACTCGGGGGTGTTTGCAGCTTGGTTTCAGCCATAATCTTCTTTCCTTTCTGTCCGTGCCGCGCTTAAAGCCCGGCCATAACCTTCTTCATCTGCTCATTCTGCAGGGTATAAAGCTTATAATATACGCCACGTTTGGCCAAAAGCTCCTCAGCCGTTCCCTGCTCTGCAATTTCTCCGTTTTCGATCGCCATCAGATAATTGCATCCCTTGAGAGTCGAGAGTCGGTGCGCGATAGTAATCGTCGTTCGTCCCTCGATCAGCCGATCGATTGCGTCACTGATGAGCCGCTCGGTTTCGGTATCCATGGCCGCCGTTGCTTCGTCGAGAATCAGCAGAGAGGGCTGCATCAGAAGGGCGCGTGCGATGGAGATACGCTGGCGTTCGCCGCCCGACAGAGAGCGCCGGCCGATGCCGATCATCGTCTCATATCCCTCGGGCAGCCGAAGGATAAAATCGTGCGCATTTGCCGCACGGGCGGCGGAGATAACCTCCTCCATGGTTGCATCCGGGCGGGCATAGCGGATATTATCGGCGATGGTTCCGTGGAAAAGATAAATTTCCTGCGAGACAACCGCAATGTTTCTCCGAAGAGAATCAACCTTGATCTCCTTGACGTTATATCCGTCAATGGAGATTGAGCCGCTGATCACGTCATACATACGGGTAATCAGATTGGCAATGGTGCTCTTTCCGCTTCCCGTATGACCGACCAGGCCAACGTGATCTCCCGCGTGAATGGTAAAGGAAACATCCTTGAGAATCGGGCGGTTCGGGGCATAATGGAATCCGACCCGATCAAAGGTGATATCCCCCTTGATGGTATCCAGTTCAACGGCATTCGGCGAATCGGTAATTTCGGGAATCATATCCAGTGTTTCAAACATACGAACGGCCGAATTGATGGTATCAGTCAGCATATTGGTAAAGTTGGTAAAGAAGTTCAGCGGCCCGAAAATCATGCCGACGTAGCCGAGGTAGGTCGCAAATTCACCGTAGGTCATATATTCATCCATAACCAGCCAACCGCCGAAGCCCCAAATGGCCTGAGAGGAAATACCGATGAGCAGACTGATCACCGGGAAGATGGTCAGATGAACGAGATTGGTTTTCAGATTTGCATGATAGAGCTTTTCGGAATACTGATAGAAGCGATTGGTTTCCTCCGCCTCCTTGGCAAACGCCTTGACAACGCGGACTCCGTTCAAGGAATCCCCCAGCATGGCGTTAAGCGCAGACGAACGGCGCCACTGGCGGGAATACATCCGCCAGAGCTTGGGCAGCATGAATTTGAAGATACAGACGACGAGGGGAACCGGGATGTATACGATCAGAGTAAGTTTCCAGTTGATCGTGAAAAGGAAAACGGTCAGACCGATGAAGTTCAGCACGTTGACGATAAAATGCGGAACACCGTCAATAAAGAAGGAGCGTATCTTGACGGCGTCGTAATTGACGCGGTTGATCAGCTTACCCGTTGGGTTCTGATTGAAATAAGAGAGGGACAAACGCTGCAGTGCCCGGAACAGATCGTTCTTCATGTTCTTGGTCACGCGGGTTGACATATAGGCGTTTGCCCGATTCTGCAAAATGCCGATAAGAAGAGACAGAATCGCCATGCCGAAGAGAATACCGACCATAATATAAACCCATTTTTCCTCATGCAGACGGCCCTGTATCTGTACACCGTCCACCCACTTCGGCTCAGCAATCACCTGATCGTAAAAAATCTGGTTGCTGATGATCGGCGTGATGAGTGAGATACCGGCACTGGCAAGGAGACAGAACATGACGGTTGCAAACTGCAGCTTGAAGTCCTTGAAATAGGCAAGCAGGCGAAGCATGGTCGCACTTTTCTTGACGCAGTGCTCACAAATCCGCCGGTGCTGATCGGCATATACGGTACCGCACTTGGGACACTTAGCGTTAAACTGCTCGAAAATCGGATCATCCTCCGCAACCTCCTCTCCCTCCGCATAGCGTTCCCAAATATGAAGGAAAGCAAAAAGCTTGCGTTTGCATGCGTTCGTACAATAGCCAATTACGACGGTTTTTTTCAGCCGTCGCCAATCCTCAAGTAATTTCTCGTATTCCTTCTCATCAAGCTCCCCGCGCTCGGGGGCAGATTCTTGATGCTCGTGAGCGAGCAATCGGTTTGAAGATGTGAAATTGTCTACATACGGTTCCGCAAGCAGCGCAAGCGAGAATTCGTCATATGCTCCGTCAGTCTCACACAATCGGTAAAGTCGGTTCTGTATTCGGTCAAGGGCAAGCCAGCTTTGACCGAAGTCACCCGTCAGCGTCATATCGAGTGATAACACGGCATCGAACCCGTCTGGATTACATCCGTTTGCAATGAATCGATCCCTTGCCTTATCACTGAGTTTGTCCAAAGGCAACATCTCAACACGTCCTTTCACAGGGTTTTCCGCAAGTTGGAGAAATTTTCCGTATCCCCTTGCAGTCCGAGTGGAAAATATGGTATACTAATCATATCCGAGCGGTCGGTTTCCGCCCGCAAAACGATCCTTTTCCCATCTGTGTTTTTCAGGTTGCATATAATATACCACAAACTGAAAAAAATGCAAGGGTTTTGCCTGAATTCACAATTTTTTCATCCATCTACACAGATTAAACGCAAAAAAACGGAGGATTTTATGTTTAATTTTCTCAAAAAACGCATAAAACCGAAAAATGAGAACAGCCGACGCTTCAAGGAGGATATGGCATCCCACCTTGCAGGCCGACACATCAAATACTGCACCGAACGACGTGACAACGTAGACGAAATCGTCGGCCGCGACGGTTGTCTCAGTCTGCGCAACGGTGAATTCATCGTCTTTTCCTCGGGCGATATCGTACTGCGCACCAAAGTAGAAGAAATGCGCGCATCCGAGCTTCTCTCGCTTGAAGGCGTCATCATCACAGCGCCCGACTACGAGCACGGCGGTGAAGAACGGACCGTAATTGCGTATTATACGTATTACCGCAAATAAAACGCCCGCGGAGGTACGGAATGACAAAGCAAAACACCACGGAAAATCCGTGGTGTTTTGCTTTTTGACCGATTGATTCGGCTGTATTGATTTTACGGTGATTACTCAGCGTCCTTTGCGGCGTCTGCAATAATCTTCTGTGCGATGTTGGCAGGAACTTCCTCGTAACGAACGAAGTCAAATGCGAAGCTGCCGCGGCCCTGCGTGGAAGCGCGGAGGGCGATGGTATAATCCAGCATTTCTGCCTTCGGTACCTCAGCTTCAACAACCGTGTAGCCCTTTCTGGTCGAGGGATTCATGCCCAGAACGCGACCGCGACGCTTGTTGAGGTCACCCATAACGTCACCGACCATCGCCTCGGGAACGGTAACGAAGAGTGCGCCGACAGGCTCGAGGATAACCGGCTTCGCTTGCTTGAGGCATTCCTTGAAGGCCAGAGAAGCGGCCATTTTAAAGGACATCTCAGAGGAGTCAACGTCGTGGTAAGAGCCGTCATAGAGGTCAGCGGCCAGGCGAACGACAGGATAGCCTGCAACGCCCTTCTGCATGGCCTCGATCAGACCCTTTTCAACTGCGGGATGGAAGTTTCTCGGAACCGATCCGCCGACGGTGGATTCGGTGAAGGTCAGGCCGTCTTCCTCACCCGGCTTGAAGGTGATCTTGACATGACCGTACTGGCCGTGTCCGCCCGACTGCTTCTTATGCTTACCTTCGACCTGAACGGTCTTGGTGATGGTTTCGCGGTATGCGATCTTCGGCGTAACCAGCTTAACCGAAACGTTGGAGCGGGCCTTCAGCTTAGCAACCGTAACGTCGAGGTGGATATCGCCCATACCCGAGATCAGCAGCTGCTTGGTCTCGGCGTTGTTCTCAAATTTCAGAGTAAAGTCTTCTTCAAGCAGACGTGCGATACCGCCCGAAATCTTGTCCTCATCACCCTTTGCGGTCGGCACGATGGCCATCTGCATATTGGGGCGCGGGAAGACGATGGGGGCGTAAGCGAGCGGACGGTCTGCCGTCAGCGTATCGTTGGTGTTGGTGTTGGAAAGCTTTGCAACCATACCGATATCACCACAGTTGAGCACCTCAACCTCGGTCTGCTTCTTACCCTTCATCACGTAGATGTGCGACAGCTTTTCATGCTGACCGGTGGTAACGTTCTTGAGCACGGCGTCGCGCTTCAGCTCGCCCTGCATGACCTTGAAGAAGGACATCTTACCGACGAACGGGTCGGCGATGGTCTTGAAGACGAAGATGGAGGGCAGACCGTCGGTCTCGATCGGCAGATCCTCAACGCCGTCGCCGGAAACAACCTTTTCGTTGACCTTGGCGGTATGACGCGGGAAAGACTCCTCGATGATATCGAGCAGATTGCCAACGCCCCAAAGCTTGGTAGCCGCACCGCAGATAACCGGAACGATCTCGCCGTGCAGAATACCCTCGTGGATGGCCAGAACAGCCTCTTCACGGCTGATTTCCTCGCCGCCGAAGAATTTATCCATCAGCTCGTCATTGGTCGAAGCAATGGCTTCAAAGAGAACTTCACGATACTTCTCTGCCTCGGGAATGAACGCCTCGGGAATTTCAGCCGAGCCGTAGCCGCCCTTGGAGTTATAGGTATAGCTCTTCATATCGATCAGATCGAGGAATGCGGTAACCTTGTCACCGTCGATCATCGGGATAACGAGCGGACAAACCGATACGCCGAAACGGTCGTGCAGCTGATCGAATACCTTGCGGAAGCGAGCCTCGGGATCATCAAACTTGTTGATAAAGAAGGCCTTCGGAATGCCTGCATCGGTTGCATAGTCCCAAGCAAGCTCGGTACCGACCTCGATGCCCGACTTACCGTCAACGACGATAACCGCACTGTCTGCAACGCGCAGACCCTGTGCAACCTCACCAACGAAGCCCAGATAACCGGGGGTATCGATCACGTTTACCTTGATATCCTTCCACTGAACAGGCGCGAGAGCCGTCTGCAGCGACAGGCCGCGCTTGATTTCTTCCGCATCATAATCGCACACCGTGTTGCCGTCGGGCGTCTTGCCGAGACGATCGGTTCCGTCGCTGATATAGAGCATAGCCTCTGCCAGCGAGGTCTTACCGCTGCTTCCGTGACCGAGCAGTGCAACGTTACGAATCTTTTTCGTTTCCTGTTTTCCCATGATGTGCGTACCATCCTGCGGGCAAGCCCGCAGAATTTCCTTTCCTGTAGAATAAATATGATAAATGTAGGCAGCGTTTCATTTGTTCTGTACAAAATCACGATATACCGACTTCCATTATACCGCAATTCCGTCCGAATTGCAAGAGCACTGATTCATTTTTTGCAAATAGCATACAGAGAAATATTCTCCTGTTTTTTGTTTATTTTGCACAGTTTTCGTGCAACGAAGCAACAGAAACAGCCAAATAAGAATATATTCCCTCGAATCATCCGCGGGTACCGAAACGTATTCGCACAAAGGAATGAAAGGCTTTTTATCAAGCGAAAAATCACAAAAAAACTTTTGGGCTTTTTTTCAAAAAAGACTTGCTATTTTGCACGATCTGTGCTATAATATACAATCGATAAACAGATTCGACCGCGCAACCTCTCAGGCGTAGTCGTCTCGCAACCATTATTCGAATAAAGGGAGGTGAACAAGTTGCCGAATATCAAATCCGCAAAGAAGCGCGTCAAGGTTATTGAAGCCAA
>JAZODX010000104.1:0-36153 GCA_045597265.1 Eubacteriales bacterium
ACGATTTTCATTCCTTGGATAATGAAACTTTGCAAAATATTGTTTTATCTATTAACTTAAGACCTAAAAAATGTTTGGGATGGCTTTCGCCATTTGAAGCGTTTTTTGGTGTTGCACTTGCTTGACAATCTGCCCTGTCGCCGAAGGCGACGGAAGGAGTGCAGCGTGCACATGCGTATGCGCTGACGATTATTCCTCTCGCAGAATCGTTCACTTCCGCTGCACTCCTTCTGTCTCGCTTCGCGAGGCACCTCCGAGGTTGCTTGCAACCTCGGAGGTGCCCCGAAGGGGCGGATGAGGAGAGCGTCTTCTGTACTGCATATTCTCTTAGCGCACTGCACAAAAGTAATATACGAAAAAACTTACAAAAGCCGGTACATAGAGATTATTTCATACCACGTTGATCTTCTCATCCACCACTATCGTAGGGTTCCGGGCGCAAGCGCCTCTCCGCCGGAGGGATCCTTGCTGCGATGCCTTCCGTTAGGTTCGTTTCGGCTTCGGCTAAGTCACGTTCCCTGCTCTGCGGTGAAAAAAGTATGGATTTGGCAAAACTCAGTATTGATTTCCCCTATGATTTCATCGGAAAATGTGCTATTCTATACTATGATGAAGAGAATCAAAGCAAACGCCGCCGCCGTGGAGGGCGAATTCGAACGGAATCCTTGCTTTATGTTCTCGATAAATGAAGGGAGAAAGGTATGAAACGATTTACGGCAATTCTTCTCATTCTCGCGACGCTTGCGGCCTTGCTTTCCGCCTGCGGTACCGATCAGCCCGTGACAGCAGATACGACGGTGGCTCCGATCGACACGGCACAGCCTTCCGATTCTGCATCAGCCGAAACCGAGCCGGGGGAAACGACTTATCCCGGGCCGGTGATTGAAGAAGACTATTCGGGTAAGACCCTGCGTGTACTTACCAATGAGAAAAATACGGATTTCCCGTTTAATGAGGTCGTATACGACGACGAGGCGGGAGATATCATCAACGACGCCATTTTTAAGCGCAACGCACAGATTACCGAAAAGTACGGCGTCACCATCGAGGCTACCGAGGTTTCGACCGGCACAGGCATGAAGACCTTCACCAATGCAATCAACGCCGGCAACGATGACTTCCACTTCGCCACCATCCGAATCTGTGATATCATGTCGGCGGCACAGCAGGGCTTTCTTGCCGACGTGGCTGAGCTGCCCTATCTCGATCTTGACGCGCCCTGGTACTACCAGAATATGCGCCGTCAGCTTTCGATCGGAGAACGGGAGTACCTGCTCATCGGTTATTTCAATATGCGCGTCTTTGAGACGCTGTCTTATATGGCCTATAACAAGCCGATGGTCGAAAAATTCAGCCTGCCCGACCTCAATCGGATGGCTCTTGACGGCAAGTGGACGATTGAGAAAATGTACGAGCTGTCAAAGCAGGTCACCGTTGACGTTGACCAGGACGGTAAGCTGACCGGCTACGATCAGATGGGTATTATCAGCCATTCGGGCTACATTCTCACCTTCTTTGTCGGCATGGGCGGCAGCTTTGTCGAAAAGGATGCGGACGATCTGCCGATTTACGTCGGCCTCTCCGAGAAAAACAATAATATCCTGACCACCATTACCGATTTCCTCTACGATCAGTCGGCTTCTATTCATGGTCTGGTTGAGGCAACCCGCTTTGACGTCAATCCCTTTGCGCTCAATCAGCAGCTTTTTGCCCCTATGCTGGTTTACGGCATGCGCTCTCTTGCCGATCAGGGCGTGGATTACGGCATCATTCCCTTCCCGAAGGCCGACGAGCAGCAGGAAAACTACGTCAGCCCCACCCACTCCAAGCTGGGCACGGCGGTGGGCATTCCCAATAACAACTCCGAAATCGACTTCACCGCGGCAATGGTTGCCGAGTTGATGCATCACTCTTATGAAATTATCTATCCCGCGCATATCGAGCGCGCCATGGAGCTTCGCTATTCTCCCGATGAAGACAGCACCGAAATGTTGAAGCTGCTCTTCAGCTCGATCTGTATCGAGATGTCCACCGCGCTCAATCTGACACCGGATACTCAGCTTCGTACGCTCGGCGGACTGAAAATGAACAATTTTGCTGCAGTATTCAAGAGTATTGAAAAGGCCAACACGACGCTGGTAAATAACTATGTCAAGGCGTTCACCGGCGAGTGAGTCGGATAAAATAATGATAAAAGGAGAAGAATGATGAACCGAACGATCTTTGTGCGAATCGTATCAATTTGCCTCGTGCTTCTGATGTGCACGGCTGTGTTTGCCGCTTGCGGCACACCCACGCCCTCCGTGACCGACACGACGGCAGGAACGGCCGATACCACGGTACCTGTCGACACCACCGTACCGGCCGAAACCGAGCCGGAGGAGACGGCCTATCCCGGCCCCGTAATTGAAGAGGATCTCAACGGCAAGACCATCCGTATCCTCGTCAGCGAGCCCCGCACCGGTTCGGGCGGTGACTTCCCGTACAGTGAGGTCTATTACGACAGCGAGGCAGGTGACATTATCAACGATGCCATCTTCAAGCGCAACGCACAGATCACCGAAAAATACGGTGTGACCATTGAGGGTATCGATGCACCGAACGGCGTCAACGGCCTGCATACGCTGGAGCGCGGCATCAATGCCGGGAACGACGATTACCATGCCGTAACCATCGCCATCCGCTACCTCATGAACGCCGCACAGCGCGGGCTTTTGGCCAACGTTTCCGAACTGCCCTATCTTGATCCCGAAGCACCCTGGTATTACCAGAAAATCCGTGACCAGCTCTCGATCGCCGAAGCGGAATATCTCCTCGTCGGTTATTTCAATATGCGTGCCTTTGATACCATGTCGTTCATGGCGTATAACAAGCCCATGGTAGAGCGATATTCGCTCGGTGACCTTAACCAGCTTGCGCTTGACGGCAAGTGGACGCTTGATGCAATGCGCGAGATGGCAACCAAGGTTGCCATTGACGTTGACAATGACGGTAAGGTTGACGGCAATGTCGATGAAACCGGTATTATCTCTCATTCGGGTTACATCCTTACCTTCTTTATCGGTATGGGCGGTACCTTCGTTGATAAGGATGCAGAAGGTCTGCCTTATTACGTCGGTCTCGATGAAAAGAACGAGCGTCTGCTTTCGACGATCACCGACTTCCTCTATTCCGAGCCCGCATCCCTGCACGCACTTTCCACCGACCCCAAGCTGATCTTTGAGAGCAGTCCCTTCGTGGCCAACCGCCAGCTTTTCGCGCCCATGCTGGTATACGGTATGCGTGAGCTGAGCGAGGATGGTGCCGATTACGGTATCCTGCCCTTCCCGAAGGCCGACGAGCTCCAGGAAAACTACATCAGCCCCATTCATTCGGGTCATGCAAGCGGAATCGCAATCCCCAACAACAACTCGGATATTGATTCCACCGCTGCCGTCGTTGCCGAGCTGATGCATTATTCCTATGAGATTATCTATCCCGCACACGTTCAGCGCGCGATGGAGCTTCGCTACTCGCCTGAGGAAAACAGCACCGAAATGCTCAGAATGCTCTTCGGTACGCTTTGTGTGGAAATGTCCACCGCAATGGAGCTGTCGGTTGACAGCCAGCTTCGTACCATGGGCGGTATGCACCTGAACAACTTCGCCGCCGTATTCAAGAGCCTGGCAAAATCGAATACCACGCTGGTCGAGAACTACGTCAAGGGCTTTACCGGCGAATAATCCGTCGCCTGCGCGGGGAATCCCCGCCGGGAGAGAAAAGAGACTGCCGTAGCAGTCTCTTTTCTCTCCGATCGGTGCCCCCGGCGTTATCCCGAACGAATTCCCCGTATAGATTTGGGTGAAAAACCGTATTGATCTTTCCCTTGTATGCTTTTTCTTAGGATGGTATAATGAGGATAACACGGACTCTTGTCCGAAGAATGCCGTACGGTACGGCAGAATTAGGAAAAGGAGACAGACAAATGCGAAGAAAAATTTTATGTGCCCTGCTTGCGGTCATGATGATCCTGGGTACGCTTGTCCTTCCCGCGGCGGCAGACGATCTAAACGATCACGTCGTTGCCTGGTTCGACTTTGAGGGCACGGACGATGAGACGCGCGTATCAGACAAGGCGTCGGCCGGTGCTGTCACTGACGTCATCACCGTGCTCGGCGAAGATAACAAATTCGAGAACGGCACGGTGACGGTATCCGATCTCTCAGGCAACGTCATGCTGCTCGAGCCGAGTGACGATATCCGCGATATGTACGGAAAAACCTATTATTTCCGCTTCCGTCCGAAGGCAATCAACGCGGAGAACTACGATGCGCAGGGAAATAACATCTTTGCTACCGACGGCGCCAAGCTGCTTCGCCTCTGGACCAGATCGAGCGATAACGGCAAGTCCTTCTTCTTCGGATCCTGGATGCTTGATCAGAAGAATGAAAACAACAAGCGCTACGACCACGCAGAGAAGGTCGCACCGGACAGCGAGTGGGTGCACGCCGCCTATACGGTTGACTATGACGATGAGACGATGTACCTCAATATCTATATGTCGACCGACGGCGTCAATTATTCGGTTTTCACGACCTATTACGCCAACGTCGCCTCTACCGTCTGGAGCAAGATGTTCCTCGGCAAGCTGGATGCTGCAGGCAATAACGGCCGCGGTAAGCCGATCGAATTCGACGATATCCGCGTATACGACAAGATTCTGACGGCAGAAGAGGTTGCGACCATCGCAGCACATACGCCTGCCTCCGGCGGTGCCGTCGTAAAGAAGGGGCTGTCCAACTTTGCCAAGACCAACGCCTATACCGACGGTCGCTTCAGTGACGTCAAGGCCGCTGACTGGTATTCTGCAAACGTCGGTGCGGTCTACGCCTACGGCCTCATGAACGGCAACAGCGCGACCACCTTCAATCCGACCGGCAACATCTCGGTTGCCGAGACCGTCACCCTGCTTGCCCGTGTCCATTCGACCTATATGGGTAAGACGATCGAGACGGCAGGTGCCAATCCGTGGTATCAGCCCTACGTTGACTACGTAAAGAACGAGGGGCTGCTCACCGAGAGCTTCGCCGACTACGGTGCCGCCATCACGCGCGCCGACTTTGCCCGCCTGCTCTCCCGCTCGGTTCCCGAAAAGGAGCTGTCCGAGGTCAACGCTATCGCGTACAACGCCATTCCCGACGTCAAGGAAAGCGATTCCTTCGGTTCCGCCGTCTATATGCTCTACCGCGCAGGTATTCTGACCGGCTCGGACGATAAGGGCACCTTCAATCCCACCACCGGCATCAGCCGTGCTGAGTCGGCGGCCATCCTGACCCGCATTATCGATCCCGCGCTGCGCAAATCGATCATGCTTGGCTACGATATCCCCACGGGTGACGGTACGATCTCGACCGAGACCCATCCCGATGCTGCCAAGACGAAGATGACCCTCAAGTCGATCTTCAAGAACAATATGATGCTCCAGCAGAAGAAGCCCTTCTCGATCAGCGGTACCTTTACTGAGGTATACGGCAGCTACCACGCACAGCTCTGCATCGGCAACGCCGTTCTGCAGGACGTTCCGGTTACCATCGAGCCGCTGAAGAAGACCTTCAAGGCAGACTTTACCGCGGTTGACGGCTCGTACGACAAGTACAGCATCCGTATTCTCAACGGCACCTATAAGGTCAAGGAACTGACCAACATCGTCTTCGGTGAGCTGTGGATTGCCACCGGTCAGTCGAACATGGCGTATATCCTTTCCAAGGACCAGGATTTCCCGTCCAAGTTCGTCAAGGACGAATTCGTCCGCGTGATGATGGTCAACAAGCCGGCCTCCGGCTATTCGCAGACGCCGGTTGACAATCATTCCAATATCAGCTGGGTGCTCGGCAATAACCAGACGGCAATGTCGAGTGCGTCGGCAGTGGCCTATTACTTTACCCGCGTCCTCCGTGAGGAGCTGGACGTTCCGGTCGGCTTTATCTTCTACGCCGTCGGCGGATGTCCGGTTCGCTCCTGGATTTCGCGCGAAACCATCGACGCAACGCCCTTCCTCACCGCGAATGCGGCGATTGCCAAAAATTACCACCCGATCTCGGCCTGGGACAAGAGCGGATACCGTCAGGCAACCGCAGTGTACAACTCGATGGTTGCGCCCTCGCTCGGCCTGAATGCGGCAGGCCTGATCTGGTATCAGGGCGAGCAGGACATGAATGAGCGCGCAGGCACCTACGCCGAGGAGCTCGACGTCATGTACCGCCAGTACTGCCGTCTCTACGGCTTCGAGGAAGGCAAGATGCCCTTCATCATGTCGATGATCGTGCCCTATCTGAATACCGGAAACCCGCAGTACTACGGCCCCTTCACCTCAAGCGTTGCCGCTTACGCCGCATCCGAGACGATGGTGTCGGCGCCCGCCATGTACGATATGTGCCCCGAGCACGACAAGAACAACAACGCGGGTCACCCGCACGAGAAAAAGCCGATCGGTGAGCGTATGGCCGCCTCTGCAATGGCGATGGTCTACGGCGAGACGGGGTATCCCTCCGAGCCGCCGATTGCCGTCAGCTCGTCTGCCTCTGGGAATACCCTGACGCTGACCTTTGCTAACGTTGCCGACGGGCTCTGCATCTCGAACGGCTCGAGCGTTCTGCGCGGATTTACGGTCTGCGGCTCTGACGGCGTATACTATCCCGCCAATGCCAAGATCGTGGGTAAGGATAAGGTCGAGGTCAGCTCGCCCAGCGTGCCGAACCCCGTTTCCGCAACCTACGCATACGAGCTCAACGCTTACAACTGCAACCTCGGCTGTACCTACAAGGGCAACCTGCTCTACGTTGCGTCTCCCTTCGGTATCAATATGCCGAAAAACGCAAGCACCACGCCGACCGTTCTTTACGCCGACTTTGATCTGCCGCTGACCTGGCATCTGACCCGCGATCCCGACCACTTTGCCAAGCAGTACGATACCTGGACGGCAAAGCAGGACAAGAGGGCGCTGAGCGTGAGTTACGACAAGACGGTTAAGGCGCAGGGCGATGCGTCGCTGAAGATTAACGTTCCTGCCGCCGGTGCTCTCACCGTCAGCCCGCTGCTGATCGGCGAAACCATGCAGGGTACGCCGGTTCTGCTCCGCGACCAGATTCTGGACTACACCCGCTTCGGCAAGGTGACCGTCAAGATCAAAAATGACGGCGATACGGAGATCGGCGTGGGTGACTTGAAGATTTCGAGCGGTTACGCCAAGCCGAGCGTTACCACGATTCCCGCCAAGAGCGATTGGGTAGAGGTGACGTATGACCTGACAAAGCTCTGCAATGCTTCGGGCAGCCCCGTTACGAACGTTCAGCTCAAGAACTTTGCCGTAATTGAGTTCAATTTGACCGCAAACGGTGCGTGTAACGTCTATATGGACGATATGCAGTTCCTCAAATAAGCACGGTTCTCGCCAGAAAAGGGAAGGGGATGCCGGGCCGAACGGCCCGGCATCCCTTTTTGCGTTGCTATGCGAAAATGGGCAGATTACCTTAATTTGTATGGATAAGAGAAGGTTTTGTATTGATTTTGCCGTTGTGTTGGTTTGAAAAGATTGGTATAATTATAATATCATGGACGGGTGTCCGCAAAAATGCTCTGCTTTTTCGGTGTAACGGTCGGCGAGGGCAGGGTGAAAAAATAAAATAAGGAGATAACAAAATGAACAAGAGAATCTTATCCGCTTTGTTGGCGCTGATGACGGTCCTCGGTGCGATGGTGCTTCCCGTTGCGGCAGACGACCTCAATGATTCTGTCGTTGCATGGTTTGACTTCGAGGGTGCTACGCGCGAGGAGCGTCTTTCGGACAAGGCCGGCTCAGGCGACATTGCCGACGTCATCGAGGTGATCGGCGACGCTGTCAAGCTGGAAAACGGCACCGGCTTCGTTCCCAGCGATCCGGGCAACGTCATGCTCATCGCCCCCAGCGACGATATCCGTGACCTTGACAAAAAATCCATCTACATCCGCTTCCGTCCCACCAAGGTTTCTGCCGAAATCACCGGTGACAACGCAAACGGAAACGACGTTTTCTCGATCATCAACAACAAGCTGCTTCGCTTGTGGGTCAAGTCGGACACCGCGGGTCAGACCTTTACCTTCGGCTCCTGGATGCTCGACCAGAAGAACGAAAACGGCAAGCGCTACGGCCACAGCGAGAAGTATACGCTGGGCGACGGCTATGTTCACGTGGTTTACACGGTTGAGTTCGACGACAACACCATGTATCTGAGCATCTATATGTCGCTCGACGGTGTCAACTATTCGAACTATACCACTTTCTACGGAAATGTTGACGCAGTCACCTGGGAAACCTTCATTCTCGGTAAGCTCGACGCCGCCGGCAATAAGGGCCGCGCCAAGCCGATCGAGTTTGACGATATCCGTATCTACAACCGTGTTTTGACCGCTGAGGAGGTTGCGACCATCTCTGCGCATACGCCTGCATCCGGCGGTGCTGCGATCAAGAAGGGTCTGTCCAACTTTGCCAAGACCAACACCTATACCGACGGCCGCTTCAGCGACGTTAAGGCTGCCGACTGGTTTGCTTCGAACGTCGGCGCCGTATATGAATATGGCCTGATGAACGGCAACAGCGAAACCACCTTCAACCCCACCGGCAGCATCACCGTTGCCGAGACCATCACCCTGCTTGCCCGTGTTCACTCCACCTATATGGGCAAAACGATCGAGACCGCGGGTGCCAACCCCTGGTATCAGCCCTATGTTGACTATGCCAAGGCCGAGGGACTGCTCACCGAGAGCTTTGCCGACTACGGTGCCGCCATCACGCGTGCCGACTTTGCCCGCCTGCTCTCCCGCTCGGTTCCCGAAAAGGAGCTTTCCGAGGTCAACGCCGTTGCGTATGACGCAATTCCCGATGTCAAGGAGTCCGATTCCTTCGGCGCCGCCGTTTATCTGCTCTACCGCGCAGGTATTCTGACCGGCTCGGATGACAAGGGTACCTTCAACCCCACCACCGGCATCAGCCGTGCCGAGTCGGCCGCTATTCTGACCCGTATTGTCGATCCCACCCTGCGCAAGTCGATCATGCTCGGCTATGACATTCCCGCGGGCGACGGCAGCATCTCGACCGAGACGCATCCCAATGCGGCCAAGACCAAGATGACCCTCAAATCGATCTTCAAGAGCAACATGATGATCCAGCAGAAGAAGCCCTTCTCGATCACCGGTACCTTTACCGAGGTATACGGCAGCTACCACGCACAGCTCTGCATCGGCAACGCCGTTCTGCAGGACGTTCCGGTCACCATCGAGCCCCTGAAGAAGACCTTCCGGGCTGACTTTGCCGCCGTTGACGGCTCGTACGACAAGTACACCATCCGTATCCTCAACGGCACCTACAAGGTCAAGGAGCTGACCAACATCGTCTTCGGTGAGCTCTGGATTGCCACCGGTCAGTCGAATATGGCCTATGCCCTCTCGAAGGACCAGGATTATCCCAAGGCCTTTGTCAAGGACGAGTTTATCCGCGTCATGCAGGTATCGAAGCCCGCTTCCGGATATCCGGCCCAGCCCCTTGAGAGCAGCACCAGCATCAACTGGATTCTCGGCACCAGCCAGACCAGCATGTCGAACGTTTCCGCGGTTGCTTACTACTTCAGCCGCGTTCTCCGCGAGGAACTTAATGTTCCTGTCGGCTTCATCTTCTACGCGGTCGGCGGATGCCCCGTACGCTCCTGGATTTCCCGGGAAACCATTGATGCAACTCTCCTTCTGACCACGAATTCCGCATACACCGGCCGCTATGTACTCAACGGCTGGGACAACGGCTCCAACGCTTACCGCCAGGCAACCGCTGTTTATAACGCAATGGTTTCTCCCTCGCTGGGTCTGAATGTAGCAGGTCTGCTTTGGTACCAGGGCGAGCAGGACCTCGGCGAGCGCAAGGGTACCTACACCGAGGAGCTTGACATTATGTACCGCCAGTACTGCCGTCTCTACGGCTTCGCAGAAGGTGAGATGCCCTTCGTGATGCCGATTCTGATGCCTTACATGGTTCAGACAGATCCGCACACCTACGCCGGCTTTACGGCAAAGGTTGCCGAGTACGGTGACAAGAATGCCATGGTTACGGCTGTGCCGATGACCGATATGTCCTCCGAGCACGATAAGACCAACAACGCAAGCCACCCGCACGAGAAGAAGCCGGTCGGTGAGCGTCTTGCGGCGGCGACCATGTCGATGGTATACGGCAAGACCGCATATCCGTCGGATGCACCCATCCCCGCAAGCTCGAGCACCTCGGGCAACACCCTGACCCTGACCTTCAAGAACGTTGCCGACGGGCTCTGCATCCTCGACGGCTCGAGCGTTCTGCGCGGCTTCACGGTCTGCGGCTCCGACGGTGTATACTATCCCGCAAACGCCAAGATCGTGGGCAAGGACAAGGTTGAGCTCAGCTCGCCCAGCGTTCCGAACCCCATCTCCGCAACCTACGCATATGAGCTGAACGTTGACATCGTCAACCTCGGCTGTACCTATGGCGGCAAGCTGCTCTACGCGGCCGCTCCCTTCGCATACAAGATGCCCTCGAACGGCAAGATGACCCCCACCGTTCCGTACGCAGACTGCGATACGCCGAAGATCTGGCATCTGACCCGTTCCTCCGACCATTTTGCCATGCAGTACGATTCCTGGACCGCAAAGCAGAGCGGCAAGGCAATCGCGATCACCTTTGACAAGACCGTAAAGGCACAGGGCGACGCATCGCTCAAGCTCCCTGTTGCAGCAGGTGAATTCACCGTTGCTCCGACACTGGTTGGTCAGAATCCCACCGGTACGCCGGTTCTCCTGACCGATACCATCAGCGACTACAGCCGCTTCGGCAAGGTGACCATCAAGGTCAAGAACGACACCACCGGTGCGCTGACCGTTGGTAACCTCAAGGTCGGAAGCGCATATGCCAAGCCGAACGTTACCTCGATTCCCGCAGGCAGTGACTGGACCGAGATCACCTATGATCTGACCAAGTTCTACAATGCATCGGGCTCGAGCGCCTCCGGCTCGCTCAAGAACATCGCTGTCATGGACTTCACCTTCACGGCAGCTGCCGCCGGCAATGTTTACGTTGATGACGCACAGTTCCTCAAATAATGCAGTTTTCGGATGGGTTACCGCACAATGCGGTAACTCATCTTTTTTACGCGCTTAAGTCGACTTTGTGCCATTTTTCGCTTTTGCCGCCCACCTTGCAGAGGGCGAATCTCACCGCACGGAAACGGGCGACGAGACGTCATCCCCACAAGGAAAACGTGCAATTCTGCCGGAGCAAGGGACAAAAAAAGAAAAATCGGCTTGTTTGTTCGGTGGCGGCGTGATATAATAAGGGTAATTAGGTGAACAAAGGAGGCATTTTCATGCGTTTCTCGTTTGACGAGGCTTATCTGACCGATTTTCTGCAGACCATCCTTGCAACCCCCAGCCCGGTGGGCTATTATCCGCTGCTTAATCCCGTGCTCACCGCGCATGCTGAGGCGCTCGGCTATTCGGTGACCTTCGATCGGCGCAGTACGGCGTATATTACCATTGACGGCGAGGATAACAGCCGAACGGTAATGATCGGCGCACACGCCGACACGCTCGGGCTTGTGGTGCGCGGAATAGAGAGCGACGGCAAGCTTCGCGTCCGCCAGCTCGGTGGGATTAACTACCCGAGTATTGAGGGCGAGACGGTGACCGTGCACACACGGGACGGACGCACGTATACGGGTATGGTCATCTGCCGCTCGCATTCGGTGCACGTTTTTGACGACGCAAAGACGCTTGAACGCAACGAAAATACGATGCTCGTTTTGCTCGACGAGCCGGTTTCCTCAAAGGAGGAGGTCGGGGCGCTCGGCATTTGTCACGGCGACCCCATCTCGATAGATCCGCGCTGCGAGATCACGCCAAACGGCTATATCAAGTCGCGTTTCCTTGACGATAAGGCGTCGGTTGCCTGCTGCTTTGCCCTGCTCAAATATCTGCGTGACGAGGGCGTCCGTCCCAAGTATCGCACGCTTCTGGCCATCCCCTATTTTGAGGAGATCGGTCTTGGCGGTGCCTACGTGCCGGAGGGTGTGGAGGAATTCCTGGCGCTCGATATCGGTCTGATCGGTCCCGACTACGCCGCGGACGAGCATAAGGTAGCCATCTGCGCCAAGGATGCGGGCAATTACTACGATTACGGACTGACCACGCGGCTGGTGGAATACGCGCGTCGGGCAGAATGTGACTTTGCGGTAGACGTTTTCTATCATTACGGCACCGACGCGACGGCGTCTCTGCGCGGCGGCAACAACCTGCGCACGGCAGCCTTCGGCGTGCCGGTTTGGTGCAGTCACGGCCGCGAGCGCACGCATATGGACGCGATTCGCGCTACTATGAATTTGCTTCTTGCCTACGTGCTTGATATCTGATCTTTCCCAAAATAAGAAAAGGATGCTTTTTATACTATGCTGCTTTTTTTTGTTCGACACGGAGACCCGATCTATGATCCCGACAGCCTGACGCCGCTCGGCCACAGACAGGCCGAGGCGCTGGTCGCGCGGATGCGCGAATGCCGCCCCGAGCGGATTTTTTCCTCCACCTCGACCCGTGCGGTGATGACGGCCGAGCCGACCGCACGCGACTTGGGGCTTGAGATTACGCTTCTTGATTGGTGCAATGAAGGACACGCCATTCGGGAGCTGGGAACGGAGGACAGGCCGGGTCACCCGGAATGGCTGTTCCGCGTGCCCGCGATGCGTCGCCTGCTTGCCTCGCCCGAGGTGCGGCGGCTTGATCGCGATTGGTACGCGCATCCGGACCTCGTTCAATATGAAGCGGGGATCACGCGGATTCAGCGTGAAACCGACGCGTTTATGCGCTCGCTCGGCTATCGGCACGATCCCGGGCGAAGCGGGTATATTCCCGAGCACCCCAATCAAGACAGAATCGCACTTTTTGCGCACGAGGGCTTTGGCGTTGCCTTTCTGAGCTGTCTGCTCGATATCCCCTATCCGCAGATGTGTACCCGATTTGAGATGGGACACAGCAGTATGACGGTAATCGAGTTCAAGGATGAGGAATTCGTCGTGCCGACCGTGCTGCAGCTGGCAAACGATTCGCACCTTTTTGCCGGCGGTATTTCGACCGATTATCAAAACCGCATTCATTTTTAAGTGCTCAAGGAGAAGGACTATGACGTTTAACGGAAAAATGAAAGCGATCACCCTCAGCTATGACGACGGCGTCACCCAGGACAGACGGTTGGTCGAGCTGCTCAACCGCTACGGGCTGAAGGCGACCTTTAATTTGAATTCCGATCGCCTGGGGCGAGAGGGAAAGTTAATGCATTCGGGCAAATCCGTTTCGCACGATAAGGTCGCCCCCGAGGAGGTGGCTCAACTCTACCGCGGGCATGAGGTTGCCGCACATACCCTTACTCATCCGAATCTGTGTGCATTGCCCGATGAAGAGGTCGTCCGTCAGGTTGAGGAGGACCGTCTGGCGCCTCTCGGCGCTGGTGGGTTATGACGTGATCGGCATGGCCTATCCGGGCGGACATTTTGACGCACGGACGGTCGATCTGATCCGCACGAAGACGGGAATCCGCTATGCCCGCACGATTGAGGCAACGGGCGGCTTTTCTCTGCCGCAGGATCCGTACGTACTCCACCCCACGGTGTTTCATCTTGCGGAATATGACGCGCTTCTTCCGACCCGTCCGGGGGCGTTTCATCTCTCTGATCACAGCGAGCTTTTGCAGCTGGCCGAGCGTTTTCTTGCGCTTGAGCCCGAGACACCGCGGGTTTTCTATATCTGGGGGCACAGCTATGAATTTGACGTCGGCGACAGCTGGGATCGGATCGAGCGCTTCCTTGCACGGATTGCGGGACGGGAGGATATTTTCTACGGAACCAACCGCGAGGTGCTTTTCCCGGAGACGTATTCCGGTACCTGATGGGGTTCCCTGCGGATTTCTTTTGAAAAAAATGCCAATTCACGCAAAAAACTCTTGCAATATCGCGGCGGTTGCGGTATAATACTTATGTTATGAGTCTATTATGAAAGGACTTTTCCTATGGAACGCAAAGTTGGAACCGTTTCCCGGGGTATTCGCTGCCCCATTATCCGCGAAGGTGACGATCTCGCCGCCATCGTGACCGACAGTGTCCTTGATGCCGCCGCATCGGAGGGCTTTTCTCTGCGTGACCGCGACGTCATTTCGATTACCGAGTCGATCGTTGCCCGCGCACAGGGAAACTATGCTTCGATTGATGACATTGCAGACGACGTCCGCACCAAGCTCGGCGGCGGTACGGTCGGTGTAATTTTCCCGATTCTTTCCCGTAACCGATTTGCGATCTGCCTGCGCGGCATTGCCCGCGGTGCCAAGAAGATCGTGCTGATGTTCTCCTACCCCTCCGACGAGGTGGGCAACGAGCTGGTCAGCATCGAGAAGATCGACGAAGCGGGTGTCAATCCCTATTCCGACGTGCTGACGCTGGAGCGCTATCGCGAGCTGTTCGGTGTCAATCTCCATCCCTTTACCGGTGTCGACTACGTTGACTATTATGCCGGTCTCGTTCGCGAGATGGGGGCAGAGGTTGAGATTATTTTCGCCAACCAGCCGCAGGCTATCCTTGACTATACCGACCACGTGCTGACCTGCGATATTCATACCCGTGCACGCACCAAGCGCCGTCTGCTGGCCGCGGGTGCCAAGGTCGTCTGCACGCTGGAGGATATCCTCAACGCACCGGTTAACGGCAGCGGATGCAACGAAAAGTACGGTCTGCTCGGCTCGAACAAGTCGACTGAGGATAAGATCAAGCTCTTCCCGCGTGAGTGTAAGCAGCTGGTGCTGGATATTCAGGAGAAAATTCTCAAGCGGACGGGTAAGCACGTTGAGGTTATGGTATACGGCGACGGTGCCTTCAAGGATCCGCAGGGCAAGATCTGGGAGCTGGCCGACCCGGTCGTTTCTCCCGCCTTCACCGACGGGCTGATCGGTACGCCGAACGAGCTGAAGCTCAAGTATCTGGCCGATAACGATTTCGGCGATCTTTCGGGCGAAGCGCTCAAGGAAGCCATTTCGGCAAGCATTCGCGCCAAAACGTCGGAGAGTCTCGTGGGCAACATGGCCGCACAGGGCACGACACCTCGCCAGCTCACCGACCTGATCGGTTCGCTTTGCGACCTGACCTCGGGCTCGGGCGACAAGGGAACTCCCGTCGTTCTGGTTCAGGGCTATTTCGACAACTATACGACCTGATGATAAAAAAGAGTACCGCAGATGCGGTACTCTTTTTGCGTTCCGTTGGGAGCAGATTATTTATCCTGTAAAAATCCCTGCTCCTGCTCAAAGGCGAGGACGGCGGCGATGTAGCCCTCCTTGTCCATGGAATAAGCGAGGCCGTGGCCTGCGCCGGGGACCGAATGGAAAAGCTTGGGAGCGCTACAGGCCTCGTACATTCTGCGGCTCATCTCCCACGGCACGAAGTCGTCGGCTTCGCCGTGGATCAGGATGACGGGAAGGGTACAGCGGCGGATGGCGTCGAGCGAGGAGGTTTCCTCGAGGTCAAAGTGTCCGAAGACAGCGGCGCCGAGCCGAATGAAGGGATAGAGCAGAGTGGGAAGATGCATATCGCGGACGACCTTTCGGATGATCTCGCGGGGCGAGGTGTATCCGCAGTCGGCGAGGATGCAGACGACGTTCTTGGGCAACGGCTCACCGGCGGCCATCAGCACGGTCGATGCCCCCATGGAAATACCGGTCAGGATAATTTTGACGTCGTCGCCAAAGTGCCCGATGACGAAATCAACCCACGTGCGGCAGTCCCGCCGCTCGTTGATGCCGAAGCTGATGACGTGCCCGTCGCTGCCGGCGCTTGCACGCTGACTGACGATCAGCGCACTTCGTCCAAGGGTAAAGCAGCGCTCTACTGCGCCGCTGAGGTCGCGCTCGCCGTTTCCCTTATAGCCGTGAAAGAGAATTTCGATGGGGGCGCCGGGGCGATATTCGAAGTATCTGCCGCTCAGGGTCAGTCCATCAAAGGAGCGAACCGAAAAGACCTCCTGCGGCATGGCGCGGGCGCGCTTCTGCCAGGCGATCATTTCGTCGCGGAAGGGCTCGTAAATCGGGCCGATGGGAATATCGTATTCATCCGGACCGAGCGGCTTGCGGGGGGGAGAATAGAAGACGCGGAAAAAACAGATCAGCGCAGTCAGCAGGACGGCGAAGAGAACGATGGCGATAACGAGCAGAAAGACGAGCATAGCGAAATAAACCTCCGAGGATACAGTCCGCGCAGGATGTCGGACCGAGTATGCTTATTATACCATTTTTTTCGCTGCCGGTAAAGAACCCATGCCAATCTTTTGCGGTTTTTTTCACCGTGTCTTGCAATTTCGGGGAAAGCGTGATATAATAAAACGATAGATTGTATGGATGTATAAGAACCTTCAAGCCTCGCCCTCCGGGAGAGGCGGCACGAGAAGCGTGACGGAGCGGGAAGAGCAGGAGCAAACGATTATGCGAGGGAAAGCCTTCTCGGTTGCCCGCGGCGACAGCTCCCCCAAGGGGGAGCCTGAAATACAGCTGTTGAAAGGAAACCTTATGAAAGAACTTCTTCTTTGTAAATACGGCGAGATCGTGCTCAAGGGCGCGAATCGGGCTTTTTTTGAGAATCTGCTCTGTCGGGAACTGAAATTCCGGGCCGCACGGCATGGGGATTTCTCCATTTACCGTTCGCAGAGTACCATTTATATTGAGCCGAAGGACGAAGCGTCGGATATTGACGGTATGCTTGCCGCCGCGCTTCGGGTATTCGGTATCGTGGGCGTTTCCCGTGCCGCCGTCTGCGACAAGGATATGGATGCGATCCGTGCGCTGGCACGCGAGTACATTCCGCAGTTCCTTGCCGGCGCGCGCACCTTTAAGTGCGAGGCCAAGCGGTCGGACAAATCCTTTCCGCTCTCTTCCCCCGAGATCGCAGCCGAGATCGGCGGTGTTCTGCTCTCTGCCTGCCCGCGGCTGAAGGTTGACGTCAACCATCCCGACGTGGTTGTGCGGATCGAAATCCGCGAGTACGGTGCGTATATTCACGCAGGCCAGTACAAGGGTGCGGGCGGTATGCCGCTCGGCTCAAACGGCAAGGGCCTTCTGCTTCTCTCGGGCGGTATCGATTCCCCCGTGGCCGGCTGGATGATGGCCAAGCGCGGCGTAAAGCTGGAGGCGCTCCATTTCGAGAGTTATCCCTACACCTCGGAGCAGGCGCGCGACAAGGTGCTTGATCTTGCCGGTATCGTGGCCGGCTGGGCGGGCAGCATTCGCGTGCACGTGATTTCGCTGACCAGAATTCAGGAGGAGCTCAAGCGTGCCTGTGAGGAGGATTACTTCACCCTGCTTCTGCGCCGCTGCATGATGCGGCTGGCCGAGCGGGCGGCGAAGGCGTTTGAATGCGGTGCGCTGATCACGGGTGAGAGCGTCGGTCAGGTGGCCTCCCAGACGATGGAGGCGCTGACGGTAACGGGCGCCGTCGTCTCCTGCCCGGTCTTCCGTCCCTGCATCGGTATGGACAAGGAAGAAATTATTCAGATTGCCCGCAAGATCGATACCTTTGAAACCTCAATTCTGCCCTTTGAGGATTGCTGTACCGTCTTCACCCCCCGCCATCCGCGCACACGTCCCGAGCTTGCCAAGGTTGAGGCGCAGGAGGCGCTTCTCGATATTGACACCCTGCTCGACGAGGCGTGGGAAACCATGTATCACGTCAACGTCCGTCCCGACGGCACGCGTGCCTTTTGGGAAAAGCGGGACTGATCTCCCCCGGGTGGGGAAAAAGAATTTTCCCAAGGAGGTTTTTTGATGCAGCAGAAACGTATTTTGCGTGCGGCCGAATGGATTGCCCTCGTCGGTGCGATCGGTGCGGCCATGCTCCTGTTATCCTACATCACGCTGTATAGTGACGATTATCAGTACGCAACCTTCTTTGACGGAGGACTTCGCGCCTTCTGGGCGAAAACGGTCGAGCACTATCTCACCGTCAACGGCCGTGCCATGATTCACTTTTTTGCCGAGGTGTTCCTGCTCTTCGGCACGCGGCTCTATGCAATTCTGTTTCCCTTCCTGATGGCGCTGACCTTTGCGCTGGGACAGCAGGTGCAGGGCGGGGAGGACGGGGAATTTTCTCCCGGTGCCGTGGCGGTCTCCCTTTGCCTTTTGCTTGCCCTGCCCGTGGTCTATCTCAACCAAACCTTCCTTTGGGTTGCGGGCTCCTTTAACTATTGCTTTCCTGCCCTGCTCGTGCTCGGCTATTTTGCCGCCGCACGGCGCACGCTCGGCGGACGCGGCCTTTGGCTTGCCTGCCTGCTCGGCCTCCTGGCCGGTGCCACCACCGAGCAAAACGGCTTCATGGCACTGGTCGGCGGTATTCTGCTTGTCGCCTGTGCCCTCATCCGCGCACCGCGCGGTGAGCGCCCGTGGAAAGCCCTGCTCCCGCTTCTTTTCGTACTGGCCGGCTATCTTTCGGTTCTGCTGGCGCCGGGCACCTCGAGCCGCATTTCGCTCGATGGCGACAACGTGGGCGTGCTGGCCGTCCTGCTCAATCCGCGTCTGTTGGGTGAGCGTTTTTATTCGGTGATGGCCTATTTCTGCGGCACGGGACGCTCCATGCCCTCGGCGGCGGGTCTGCTCACTCTCGTGATGCTTCTGCTCGGCTTTCTTCCCCTTGTCTGCCGCCGCAGAAAGCTGCGTTTGCTTGGTCTTGGGCTTCCCCTCGTCGTGTGCTATCTGCTGCTCCTGCTGCTCGGCACCTCGCCGGTCACGGCGGTGATCGCGCAGCTTATCGTCTGTGCCTATCTGGCGCTGGCCGCGCTCGTTTTGCTCCTTGACGCAGAGTTTTCGTCGAGCGGCGTGCTGATCCTGTCGGGGCTTGCCTCAATCGGCATCATGATTTTTACCAATCTCGGCGCATACCGCACCGTCGTGCCTACGCTGATTATGCTGATTGCGGTGACGGTCCGCCTGGCGGAAATCTACCTTGCCCGTGTTCCCGCACTCGGCCGTGCGTCGGTTGGTGCGGCGGCGGTTCTGCTTTGCGCACTCAGCGCCCTTCCAACCTTCCGCGGCTACCGCAGCAATCACGCGGTGATCGTGCAAAACGAGGCTGCCATTGCCGAGGGGCTGGAGAAGGGGGAAATCACCCTCTGCACCGATTATCTTGACACCTATCGGCATACGCTGATGTTTGAGGGGGGCTATTTCTTCACCCAGTTCCGTCTCTGTTACGGCATTCCCGGCGATCTTCCCGTGCATCTTGAGGGAGAGCATATTGCCCATTGGCCGGTCGTGATCGACGGATATACCTTCCGCAATCACAGCATGATGACCTCCTCGGTGCTCTATCTGCCCATGCGGGAGCTGTTTGATTACTACGGTGTCTCGCTCGCCTGGGATTTTGCGACCGGGGGCGGTTTCTTCATCGAGCGCGCCGGTGAGCAGTATTATCTCTCCAAGGCCGATCACGTGATCCGCCGCGTTTCGGACGGTGAAGCTGTGACCGAGGAGTGCTATACCATCGGTATTACCGACCGCGATTATATCGAAATTCACGCAGCCGCCGATTTCTTCGGCTTTGATTATACCTTTGATTGGCAAACGGTTGCCATCTATACCGACGAATCGTAAGTTTCCCCCCTTCGAGAGGGTAGGCGCGAGCGCCGGGCACGGTGAAGGCCGTGACGGAGAGAGCCCTGCCAATCAAAGAGCGCCCCTCTCAGTCAGCTGCGCTGACAGCTCTCCCTGAGGGAGAGCCTTGATGTAAGATATAGATTCTTTCTTGAAAGGATACCTCTATGACCGAACGTCAAAAGCACATTCGAAATTTTTCCATCATTGCGCACATTGACCATGGCAAGTCTACCTTGGCCGACCGCATTCTCGAGCATACGCAGGCGGTTGCCAAGCGCGATATTTCCGAGCAGATGCTTGACAATATGGACCTCGAGCGGGAGCGCGGCATCACCATCAAGGCGCGCGCCGTCAAGCTCGACTATGTCGCGCCCGACGGGCAGGCCTACGTGCTCAATCTCATTGATACCCCCGGTCACGTCGACTTCAACTACGAGGTCAGCCGCTCGCTCAACGCCTGCGAGGGAGCACTTTTGATCGTGGATGCGACCCAGGGCATTGAGGCGCAAACGCTGGGCAACGCCTATCTTGCGGTGGATGCCAATCTCGAGATCGTTCCCGTCATCAACAAGATCGACCTTCCTTCGGCCGACGTGGACAAGGTGCGGGGCGAGATTGAGGACGTGATCGGCATCCCGGCCGAGGATTGTCCTGCCGTTTCGGCCAAGATTGGCCTCAACATTGATCAGGTGCTCGATAAGATCGTCTCGGATATTCCCGCTCCCGGGGGAGACGAGAATGCGCCCCTCAAATGTTTGATTTTTGACTCCTATTACGATTCCTATCTCGGCGTCGTGGTTTACGTCCGCGTCATGGATGGCACCCTTCGCGCGGGTGACCGCATCCGTCTGATGGCTGGCGGTGCCGAATTTGACGTTGTTGAGGTTGGCACGATGGAGGCCTTTGGCCTGTCCAAGTGCGAGAAGCTGGCGGCCGGTGAGGTTGGCTATATTACCGCCTCCATCAAGAACGTTGCCGATACGCGGGTGGGCGATACCATCACGGCGGTGAACAACCCGGCGGAGGCACCTCTGCCCGGCTTCAAGAACGTCGTGCCGATGGTTTATGCGGGCATCTATCCCGCCGACGGTGCACGGTACGGCGATCTGCGGGATGCGCTCGAGAAGCTGCAGCTCAACGATGCGGCGCTGGTGTTTGAGCCCGAGACCTCGGTTGCGCTCGGCTTCGGCTTCCGATGCGGCTTCCTCGGCCTTCTCCACATGGAGATCATCGAGGAGCGGCTTGAGCGTGAGTTCAATCTCGATCTGATCACGACGGCACCCAGCGTTATCTACGAGGTCAAGCGCCGCGGAGCGGAGGTCGAGCGGATTGACAATCCCTCCAACTATCCCTCTGCCGATGAAATTGAGATGGCGGCCGAGCCGATCGTCAAGGCAAGCCTGATCACGCCGACCGATTACGTGGGCGGACTCATGGATCTCTGCCAGGATCGCCGCGGTGTGTTCGTCGATATGAAATATCTTGACGCCGAGCGCGTTGAGCTGCATTACGAGCTCCCGCTCAACGAAATCATCTACGACTTTTTCGACGCCCTCAAGTCCCGCTCGAAGGGCTACGCCTCGCTCGACTACGAGTTTCTTGAGTACCGTCCCTCCAAGTTGGTCAAGCTTGACTTCCTGCTCAACGGTGAGCAGGTGGATGCCCTTTCCTTCATCGTGCACGAGGAAAAGGCCTACGGCCGCGCCCGCCGCATTGCCGAGAAGCTGAAGGAAAATATTCCGCGCCAGCTCTTTGAGATTCCGATTCAGGCGGCCATCGGCGCGAAGGTCATCGCCCGCGAGACGGTCAAGGCGCTTCGCAAGGACGTGCTTGCCAAGTGCTACGGCGGTGATATCACCCGTAAGAAGAAGTTGCTTGAGAAGCAGAAGGAAGGCAAAAAGAAGATGCGTCAGCTCGGTTCGGTTCAGGTTACCCCCGAGGCATTTATGGCCGTGCTCAAGCTGGATGACGAATAAGGTTGGGAGAATCGAAGATATGAGAAGAAACAGCCGAAAAACACTCGGGCTTTACGTGCATATCCCCTTCTGCGCCGCAAAGTGTGCGTATTGCGATTTTTATTCCGTCGTTCCGCAGGACGAGGAGATTCAGCGACACTACGTATCCGCCCTGCAGCTGCAGATGGAGGATTTTGCCCCCCTTTGCCGTGACTACACGGTGGACAGCGTTTTCATCGGCGGCGGAACGCCCACCGTTCTCCCGCCCAAGCTGCTCTACCGCGTGATCAATTCGCTCTGGCGCAGCTATTCGATGGCCGACGACGTGGAGATCACCATGGAAGCCAACCCCGCAACGGTCGATTATAAGGTACTGCGCAAGCTGCACCGTGAGGGCGTTTCGCGGCTCAGCATGGGACTGCAGACGGTGCACGCACACGAGCTGAGCGCGCTCGGCCGCATCCATACGCGCGAGGACTTTGAGCGCTCCTTCTCGGATGCGCGGGACGCGGGCTTTGACAATATCAACATTGATCTGATGTATGGAATTCCGCATCAGACCGAGGCATCCTTCCTCAAGTCACTCGACACCGCGGCGCTGCTCGCTCCCGAGCATCTGTCGGTATACGGGCTTAAGATTGAGGAGGGCACGCCCTTCTGGGCGGCGCAGGATACGCTTCCCCTGCCCGATGAAGAAGCGGAATACAATATGTATATGCAGTGCACGGCACATCTCGCAATGCGCGGATACGAGCAGTATCAGATCAGTAACTTTCCCCCCCCCCGCTATCGCTGCCGCCACAACATCAAATATTGGACCTGCGGCGAATATCTTGGCTTTGGCGCGGCTGCGCACAGCGATTTCGACGGTGAGCGGTTTGCCGCCGTCAGAGACGCGCACGCCTATATCGACGGTATGGAGTTGGTCGGACAGGCGGATACCATCTGGGCAGACCGCCGAGAAATCTCCGCAGAGGAGCGCAAGAGCGAGTTTGTTATGCTGGCAATGCGTCTCTCGGACGGTGTCAGTCGCAACGAATATGCCGAGCGCTTCGGTGAGGATCTCGACGACTACTGCGGCCGCCGCCTTGCCGCATACATTGACGGGGGCTTCGTCACCTTTGACGGTGACCGCTACGCCTTTACGCCGAAGGGCATGTACGTCAGCAATTACATTCTTTCCTCGGTCCTGCCAATGGATTACATGGAGAACTGAGGACGTCAAATAACGCATTCGCGCCGACAGACCTTCAACGTCTGTCGGCGCGTTCGTTCGGTAAATTAGAATTTTCGCACGCAATCTCCGTGCAGTAATTTTTTTCGCTCACCGGCGAATTCGTATCACCGCGCTGTCAGCAGCGTCGGCATCGGGGCCGCGCATATCTGCTTTTTTGCGGTTGGAAGAGAGATCAATCGCTCTGCGACATCATATATTCGACGATGGTGCGGGTGATGACGGTCAGCCCGAGACGGGAGGTGCTGCCGAAGAGCTGATTCGGGGAAATCGGCTGGGTATAGCCGTAGACGGCGATATCCGAAAGCTCGTCAAGGGGGGTACCGTGCGTGAGACAGCAGGTCACGAGCCGCGCGCCCTTCTTTTTGGCCAGCTGTGCGCCGATCAGAAGCTCGGGTGCGGAGTTTTTGACGGTCAGCACGATCACCAGATCGCCCGCTCTGACCATAAGATCCATTTTTCGCATCATCTGGGCGTCCGAAATTACGCAGACGGGGATACGCTGGCACTGCAACTGAACGGCAAAGTCTTCGGCCACAAGCGCGGTCAGACCGTTGGCCAGAAGATATACCGCAGGCGCGGTATGCAGCAGGTCGGCAATACGGACCACGGCTTCAATATCAATGCGCTTGATGGTTTCCAGACATTCCGCATAGGACTTGGAGAGGATCCGGTTCATTTCATACGCCGTGTGGTCACTGCGCGCATCCTCGGCGAGGCGGAATTTCATCTCGGAGAGCGAGGAAAACCCGCATTTGCGAATCGCGCGGGAGACGGTGGCGTTGGAAACGAAGGCACCTGATGCAATATCCGAAATGGACAGGAGCTCAATGATGCATTGCTGACGGTTGATATAGTCGATGACCGAGCGCTCGGCCTCGGAGAGACGCTTGTCGGGGGAACAGATCAGGCTCATGATTCACCCTCCTTTTTCTTCTGCCTGAAATCATTATACCGCAAACGAACAGAAAAAGCAAGCATCATCGGCCGATTGGCATCAACCCTCGATTTTGACGATAACCTTACCTGCACGGCAATGCGTGCGCGTGCGCAGCTCTTCCTCCACCTCGTCCATACGGAGCTCGGCGCTGATGAGGGTGCTGGGGTCGAATACGTCGGTACTGAGCAGATCGATGGCGCGGCGCATGGTGTGGGGGTTAACGAAGGAGGTTTTGATGGTCAGCTCGCGCGTAAAGGCGTCGTAAACCGAGAGGGGAAGAATATCTGCCTCGTCGCTGACGCCGAAGAGGACGACAACTGCGCCCTTTCCTGCCACGCGCAGAGCGGTCTTCTGTGCGGCGGATACGCCGACACATTCCATCACGCGGTCAATGTTGCAGCTTCGGATCAGCTCGCTGACGGCGTTCTCGTCTGCGGGAGAAATAAAGCGGCTGGCGCCCATGGCGAGTGCCGCGTCGCGCTTGCTTTCATTGGTTTCAAGAACGATAATCTCGGAAGCGCCCGAGCGGCGGATAAGCTGAAGCATCATTGCGCCGATTGCGCCGAAGCCGACGATGGCTACCTTCTGTCCGGCGCGGACGTCGAGCAGGTCAAGGCCGTGCAGACAGCAGGAAACGGGCTCGGCCAGCGCGGCGAGGCGCATATCCATTCCGTCCGGCAGGCGATAGACGTTCTCGACCGGTGCAACGACAAACTCTGCCATGCCCTTGACAACGCCGCGTGCGTGCTCGCAGAAGCTCGGCATACCCTCCTGGCAGAAGGCGCAGTGTCCGCAGCTCCAGTTCGGGTCAACCGTTACCGGATCACCGACGGAAAAGCCGCTCACGCCCTCACCAATCTCGGCAACGTATCCCGAGATTTCGTGTCCGAGTGGAACGGGGTAACGAACGGGGTGGGTGTTTTTCTTGCCGTCAAATTTGTGCAGGTCACTTCCGCAGATTCCGCAGTATGCAACGGCAACCTTGACGTATCCGGGCAGAAGCTCGGCTACGGGGAAATCGTCCAGACGTGCATTGCCCGGACCGTGTAATACGATAGCTTTCATTTTTGTTCTCCTTTTTTCCGTAAAATGAAATACGGAGGGGTGTCGCGCAGTCGTGCGCGACACCCCTGTCGATATGTCGATTATATCATATTGATGTGCGAAAATGTTTTCCGTTTGTCCGGAATACGGTTGAAATTGCTTTCAGTTTTTTCTCTCGTCCCCTTCGCGGCAAACCCGGGCGGTGACGGCCGTACAAAGTGCGGACAGCGCCGCGGCCAGCAGAATTGCGCCAACGATATCGCTGAGCCAGTGCATACCCGAGAGCAGACGGCCGAGGGTGATGACGGCGCCGATAAGAAGCAGGGCGGCCGTGCAGATCCGACGCGGAATCGGGCGCTTCAGCCGACGGCCGAGCGATGGGATGGCAGTCAGCAGAATGCAGAGCGCAAGGAAGGTGTGCGAGGAGGGATAAGATGCCTCGAGCGCACCGTCAACCAATATCGGACGGCAGTTGACGGGAAATAGCTCGAAGAATACGTAAAAGCCCATGGCGAGCAGATAAATTCCGGCGAGGACGTACAGGTCTCTGTCAATTTGCGTAAGACTGCGTCGGCGGATGAGCTGAACGAGGCCGAGCAGAGCAAAGGCGGCGGCGACCGCAAAGGCGGCAAGCCCTGCGAGATCACTGATTTTATCCCAGACGACCGAGCTGCCGCAGGCGGAGAAGACCGCGCCGTTGAGTGAAGCAAGTCCGACCGACGATTCGGCAGGGCCGATGGGGCGGACGTCAAGCGTCATGACGCAGACGGTAAAGAGCAGAAAAAGCAGAAACAGAATGATGGCCGTCATCACGGCGGAGGAAGCGTTCTTTTTCATCGGTGGTCCTTTCGGGAGCGTTTTTTTTATTATAGCATATTCTTCTTCCGCGTGCAAGATGAATCGTTATCTTTTCGGACGTAAGGACAGGATTCCGAGAAGCGCGCCGATGATGAGGAGGGGGATACCCACGGCGGGGTAGACGGCAAGCAGGCGATTGGTGGTGCCGTAAATGGTGAGTACTCCCGAGAAAAGACTGCCCAAAGTCAGTGCCGCAATGCCGGCGTGCCAGCAGTCTGCGGCGGCAGAGGAGGGGAAGCGCCGCCCGCAGAGCGCGAGTGCGGCAAAGGGAAGTGCACCGCCGACGAGAGGGAAGATGAAGCCGTATACCATACCCACCGCCCAGACGCCATGGCTGAACTGCTCGTAAACAAAGCCGAAGAGGAGACAGAGGAGCGAAACGCAGAGATCGGCAAAAGCAATCTTGCCCATTCTTCTCCTGTCAGGGGATGATGCAGACAATGTCGCTCACGCTCCTTTCCTTGATCTGCCTTCCGTTGGTGGTGGGACGGTTGACGACCCTGCCGCCGAATACCATGGTGGAGGAGCCGCCGCCGTCCAGATTGTATGCCGTCTCGGCACCGAGTGTGCAGAGAAAATCGGCAAGCTCGCGCAGACTGAGCCCCTTGCTCTCGGTCGTCCGTCCGTCGGCAACGACGAAGAGATAATGTCCCGTTTCAAGGATGGCAATTGCCGTGCGCGGATTATTGACCATGGCGCGCCCGACCTCCTCGCCCGCATCCACGGCGATTTCGCCATTGGCCACAAGGGCGGGGCCGAAGCAAAAAACCTGTATTGCACCATCGGCCAGCAGAGACTCGGCGCTCACCTCGTCCTCGTCGATGATGGCGAAGGAGCCGTCGGCGTAGATTACCAGATCCTCACCGCCGGAGGAGGACGCGCGGAGAAGCTCGCCGTTGCGGATAACGTACCCCCGCTCCCGTGAGCCGTAATAGTCGCCGTTGATGGCAAGAATTGCCCCCGTGCGCTCAGCCATGGCAGAGGACGTCTCGGTCACGTTTCGGCCGTAGGTTCCCCTTGCCAGTACCGTCCGCAGATAATCGGGCGAGAAAAGGGTGACGTCGGCCACGTAGACGGTGGTCTCCTTTATCCGATATTCCTTGAGGGTGATGGAAATGTTGCCGTCGCGGTAGCTGTCCTCACTCCGGAGCGGGTCCCCTGATACGGCTGTTTCGGGCGCTTCGGTTTCAATGGGTGCGTGCACCTCGGTCGTGCCACTCACCGCGGTTGTCTCTCTCGGCGGAAGCTCCACCTCGGCATATTTTCGCGTGAGAACGAAGGTGTCCAGCGCCAGCCAAACGGTAAAGGCGCAGAGCAGAGCGGTATACAGCAGGATAAGCAGTCGGCGCATAAGTCCCTCCATCAACATTTTCTCCATTGTATCATCTTAACCTTAAGTATGATTAAAAGGGTATGCGCATATGCGCATACCCTTTGGGGAAGGAGGATGGAGAAGCGGGGCTATTTCTCGGATCGCTCGCGGCGCCAGAGACCGCTGAAGTAGAAGACGAGACCGATCCAAAAGGGGGTAAATCCGGCCAACGCGTCGCCCAGCCAGAAGCCGTAATGCTTCATGTCGAGGACAAGCCCGAACAGTACGGCGAGACCGATGCGCATGATGATGCCGTCGAGAATAGCGGTCACGAAATTAATCCGCGCGTTGCCGCTTCCGTTGAGCAGACCGTTCATGATGGCGCGGAAGGCACTGCCGTAGAAGAGCAGGACGGCAATCGGGATATAGCCCGACAGCAGGTGGAGAGCGCTTTCCTCACAGTTGAAGAGCGAAAAGATGGCCTCGGGGAAGAGACAGAAAACGAGCGAGAGCAGGGTGGAAACCGAGAGAGTGATCGCGGCGAGCGCTCCCATGATTTTTTTGACGCGCCCGTATTCGCGTGCCGCAATGTTCTGCCCCACCATGGTGGAGCCTGCCGTGTTCATGGCGGCCGAGATCAGATTGCTGACGCTCGCGATCTTGTTCGCAATACCCGAGAAGGCCGAAACGTCCACGCCGTAGCCGTTGATCCAGGAATTGACGAAGAGCTTGGAGACCTGAATGGAGGCTGTTTTGATGGCCATTGGGGTGCCCAGCTTGAGCAGATCAAGGAGCATATCTCCGCGCCAGCGGAAGAAGTCGCTTCGCCGCATCATCAGCCCGAACTCGGCGCGGCGACGGACGAGGAAAAGGGTGCAGGCGAAGAAGCTGGCGGCCTGGCTGATGACGGTAGCCAGTGCCGCACCGCCCGCGCCCATGTCGAGGCCGACCACAAAAATCAGGTCGAGGATCAGATTGAGCACCGCCGCCATGCTGATGAAAATGAACGGATGCTTCGAGTCGCCCATGCCGCGCAGAATGGCGCTGACGGCGTTGTAGCCGTAGATGAAGACGAGCCCGCACATACAGACCATCGAGTAGGCGGCCGCGCCCTCCCATGCTTCGGGCGGCGTATTCATCAGGCGAAGAATCGGCGATTGGAAAACGATGCCGAGACCGCTGATTACAACGGAGGCAATGAGAAGAAAGCCGCTCATCGTGCCGACGAAGGCTGGGATGTTCTCCCGTTTTTTTGCGCCGATGAGACGGGCAATCAGTACCTGCCCGGCGTTGGAGAAGCCCATGGCGACGAAGGTAAGAAAGTTGGAAACGTCTCCACCGACCGAAACGGCTGATATTCCCACCTGCCCCAGCATGTTGCCCACCACGATCATATCTACCATATTGTAGACAACCTGAAGCAGATTGGAGAGAAACAGCGGCCATGCAAAGGTAATGAGCTGGCGCGTGATATTGCCCTGTGTAAAGTCCTTAACCTGAGAGTTCTGCATGCGTTCACCTTGGAAAATATATTTTCTCCATTATATCACAAACTGCAAAAAAAAACAATTTTCTGCAGTTTTTTCATCCTGTCGGGGAGAAAACTTTTGCGCGGTGGATAAGACGCTTTCCTTGTTCCGGTGAAATCTTGTTTTTCCTTGCATAAAAACAGCGCCGGCGGGCGAATCCTAATTTACCATCCAAAGGAGGATTCGTTATGCGCTGTCTTTATGCTTTTGCCGCTACCGTGCTCACCGCCGCTCTGCTCGTTTCCTTTTTTCCCTCGCCGGCCGATGCCGCCGTTTACGACGGCGTGGTCCGTCTTCACGTTATTGCCGCTTCGGACAGTGCCGAGGATCAGGCTGTCAAATACGCCGTTCGCGATGCTTTGCTGGAGGTGACCGCACCTCTTCTTGACGGTTGTACCTCGCGGGACGAGGCAGCAGATCGGCTGGAGGGGTCTGCCGATTTGCTCGCGCAGACCGCAGAGCAGACGGTTGCCGCGCACGGCTTCGCTTACGGTGCCGAGGTTCTGCTGGGACGCGAAGCCTATCCCACCCGCACCTATGCCGCCGCAGCGCTTCCTGCCGGTGAATATCTTTCTCTGCGCGTCGTGCTGGGAGAGGGCAGCGGGCAGAACTGGTGGTGCGTGCTTTTCCCGCCCCTTTGTCTGAATGCGGCGATGGAGGACGACACAGAGACGGTCTGTATCGAGGCGGGACTGACACCCGAGCAGTACCGCATCATCACCGGGAGTGGAGAGACTCCGCGCTACCGCGTCAAATTCAAATTGCTTGAATTCTTTGGGGAAATTTTCGCGCGCTGATTGCTTTTTCGTTTGATTTCGTGTATAATGAAGGCAGACTATACGAAAAAGGAGAAGCCTCCATGGATAACGACACCCCCTTTGATCTTCGCGCGCTGATTGCCGCCGCCGTTGATGATGCGGATCTTGCCAGCGGAGAGATCCCCAATATTGATCTCTATCTCGATCAGATCATTACCCTTGCCTCCGACCGTCTCTCCCAAAACAGCCGCGGGGAAAAGATGCTGACCAAGACCATGATCAACAATTACAGCAAGGACGGTCTGATCAAGCCGGTCAAGGGAAAGAAATATTCCCGCGAGCATATCGTGCAGATGCTGCTCGTGTATTCGCTCAAGCAAACGCTTTCCATCGGTGAGATCAAGCAGGTCTTCGACGGTGTGTATGCAACCGAGAATTTTACGGGGGAGGATCTGATCGCCTGTTACGATCGGTTCCTTGGATTCAAGGCGAGCGAGCGGAAGGCGGCGCCGGAGATCGTGGGCGAGTTGTTTGCCGCCGAGAATCTCGATATGCAGAACGAGCATGATTATTTCGTCGGTCTGCTCGGTGTTGCCGCTATGTCGGCCTATTTCCGCAATATTGCGCAGGATATGCTCAGCCTACGATATCCCGTTCCCGAGAAGGATAAGAAGGAAAAGGATAAAAAGAGCGAGGATAAAGAAAAATAACGCCAAAAGCTCCCGCAAGCCGACCGAACGGTTTGCGGGAGCTTTTGGCAGAATCAGTCCGCCGTGCAGAGGTCAATCATGACCAGCTCCGGACGATTGAAGATGCGCGGAACGGGTGTCGTTTCGCGGGCAAGTCCGCGGCTGACGATCATCGTCGTATTTCCGAGGGGGTATTCGCCGCCGGCATAGGGAGGGAAGAGCCCCTGGTTTGGCGCGATGAGACCGTTGAGCAGATAGGGGATCCGCCACTGTCCGCCGTGCGCATGGCCGCAGAGAACGAGATCAAACGCGTATTGCGCGTAGGTTTCGGCATATTCTGGGCGATGAGAGAGCAGGACGGTATAACGCCCGCTTTCGGCGGCCTTCGCTGCGGCGTCGAGCTGATCGGTGAAGGATTGGTCGGGGCGTTCAGCGGCGGGGTCGTCAACGCCGCAGAGATTGATGGTCTCGCCGTTTACCGTCAGGGGAATGCAATCGCCCGACAACACGGGGATCCCGTATTCGGCAAGAATCTCCATCTTGGCGGCAAATGCAGCTTCTCCGCTCCAGTGCTCGTGGTTTCCCGTTACGTAGTAGCAGGGATAGCGCCCGGCAATGCCGGCAAGAAAGAGGGCAGTATTGGTATCGGCCTTGACGTCGTCAAAAATATCACCGCCGAGCAGGATCACGTCGGGCGACTGCGCGTCAACGGCATCAATCAAGCCTCTCTGCGCTTTGCCGTAGCGGCAGGAATGGAGATCGGTGATCAGCGCGATGCGGATGGGAGAAGAAATTTTCCCGGTCGGAACGGTATAGTGCCGAACGCAGAGGCGGCAGTCGGCGGCAATGAGAAGGAGCAGTACGAGCGGGCAAATGACGAGAATACGGGTGAGGATGCGGCGTCTGCCGCGGCGGATGGCAGGCATGGTAACTCCTTTCGGCAAAAGGCGGTCAGTCAACCGTAAATTCCACGGCAAGACCTGCCGCAATCAGACGGTAGCGTCCGGCGGGAAGCTTTCCGTAATAGGCCTCTACTGCGTACTTTTCCTGCCAGGTTTTCCCGTCCTGCAGCAGATAGCCGATATCGGTAAATGCATGGGCGTATTCGTCGATTGCTTCGGGAATCGGATAGCCGACGCCGTTCTTCAGGTATTCGACCGAGAAGGGCGTGCCGAAGGTGAAATCCTTGCCGGAGTCGTTGCGGAAGGTGACGGCGGCGGTGGTGCCGTCCCATGCGGTCAGCTCGGCCGTAATACCGTCCGGCGCTTTTCGCTCGGGTGAGGGAAGCATCAGCTCGGTTTTCCACCTGCCTTCGTCAAGCAGAAGATGCCGCGCACAGGGGAAAATTGCGGTCGCATAGCTGCGCCACTCGCCGTTCCAGGCGATTGCATTCTCGATTGAGGGATCAAAATCAAAGAAATAGGCGCTCCCGTCCTGCGTGATGAGGCGCCCGTTCGAGACGGCCGCCTGAAAGAGCCGATAATCGGTCGTTTGTGCCGTGATGCCGTAAATGGGCAGGGTTACGTCGGCAGGAGACCAGTCGGGATCGGGAATGGCGGAGACTGCCTTCAGTGCGCGCAGAAGAGACAGCGCCCCTTCGCCCCAGACGTAGTTGCTTCGGGTTGTCTCTCCGTCGTAGAGGAAAAAGTCCATCGTGCCCTCGGTACGCACTGCGTTAAAGAGGGTGTTGCCCTCACCGTTCCGAGCGGGTGCTGCGTCGGCGGGAGCGTCGGCGCTTGCAGCGCCGCAGGCCGCGAGGAAAAGGGCAAGGAGGAGCGAAAGTAAACAGAGAAGGGATGCTTTTCTCATCGGATTACCCGGCTTTTCTTTCGGAAAGCCTTCCTTTCTTTCTGAAATTTTCTGCGCGATCAGTTTTCTGCTTCAAATTCAACGGTCACCTCTCCCGTGACGAGGCGGTAATTACCCGACGGAAGAAAACCGTATATCGCATAAACGTCGTAGCTTTTCTTCACCTCACCGCCGGACGGGAGTCCGTAGGCAACCAGATGGAAGCCGACCGGATATTCGGTCATTCGGCGGGGGATGGGATACCAGGTTCCGTCATGGCAGACCTCGACGGAAAAGGTATCGCCGTATTCCCAAGCTGATGCAGAGCCGTTGCGGAGGGTTACCTCAAGCACGCCCCCGTTCCATGCCTCCCGTACGGCGCTGACGCCGTCGGGCGGCGTGGGATTTTGCTCTGCCGCAGGGGAAAGCAGATCGGTGCGCCAGCCGTCACGGTCGATGAGCAGAAGCTGTGCACAGGGCAGGGAGACGGGGCCGACACCGGGGATGCCTTCGGTCCATTCCTCGGCCCAGTCGAAGGCCTTCTCAAGCCGGGAAAAATCGTAGTCGAAGAAATACGCAATTCCGTCCTGCGTGATGGCGCGCCCGCCCGAGAAGGCAATGGCGAATTGCTTACCGTTTGTCTTGGTGGCCGAAAAGCCGTAAATGGGCAGGGTCACGTCGGCGGGGGACCAATCGCGGTCAAGGGTTACGGGAACCTCCCGCATCTCCTCAAGTAGGGCGGCGAGCGCCTCGTTATAGATGCGGTTGTCCCGATAAGCCTCGTCATAGACGTGATAGGAAAGCGGACTTCCCTCGGTGCTGACGGTATCAAAGAGCGTATTGCCGCCCTTTTGCCCACAGGCGCAAAGGAGAAAAAGCAGGCAGGGAAGGAGCAGCAGAGGAAAAATACGTTTCATGGCGGGCAAGTCCTTTCTTTCTGTCATCTGTTTGATAGACGAGCGGAGGGCGGATTTGTTCCCCCGACGTGCGAATTTTCTGCCGTCGCATAGCTTTTCTCCCAATTATCTTTTCGTTCCCGGGCAGAAATCTCGGAACCTCTTTGTTGTGGGGCGTGCCGTATTCTTCCCTTGGGTTTGTTATGTAAAATAACTGTAAAAAAGTCGCAAAGCCTTTGACAAATCGGGAATCGTCAGGTATAATGAAGATATCTGTATCCGAGGGGGCTTTGCTATGACGAAAAAATATACGATCGGTGTCGATTTCGGTACGCTTTCCGCCCGCGCTGTGCTGGTTGAGGTGGCAAACGGGAGAGAAACGGCCGATTACACGGTGAACTATCCGCACGCCGTTATCGACGAGGTGCTTCCGGGGACGGAGCTTCGTCTCCCGCCTGACTTCGCACTTCAGCATCCGCAGGACTATCTTGACGTTCTCGCGGCGGTCATTCCGGGCGTGCTTGCCCGCGGCGGCATTGGGGCGGAGGACGTGATCGGCATCGGTATCGATTTTACGTCGTGCACGCTCGTTCCCGTTCTGGCGGACGGGACGCCGATCTGCTTCCTGGATGAATATAAGGAAAATCCTCACGCCTACGTCAAGCTCTGGAAGCATCACGCCGCTCAGCCCTATGCCAATCGGCTGAACGATGCGGCCGCCCTGCGCGGAGAGGAATGGCTCAGCCAATACGGCGGAAAGATTTCCAGCGAATGGCTTTTCCCGAAGGTGTGGGAAATCCTCGATCGTGCACCCGAGATTTACGATCGCATGGATTACGTCCTTGAGGCCGGTGACTGGCTGACCTGGCAGCTGACCGGCGTTCAGATCCGCAATTATACCTCGGCGGGCTACAAGGCGATTTACGATAAGAAGCGCGGCTATCCATCCGCCGATTTCTTTGCCACCCTTGATCCCCGTCTGGCCAACGTGCTCACCAAGCTGGATGCACCCGTCCTTGACACGGGGGCGTGTGCCGGCTTCGTTACCGAAGCGGCCGCCGCGCGGTTTGGCCTTCTGCCCGGCACCGTCGTCAGCGTTTCCTCGACCGACGGTCATGTGGCTGCGCCTGCACTCGGCTGCTGCCGCGCGGGCGATATGTTTGGGCTGATCGGTACGTCGTCGAGTTATATGCTGCTCGCGGAGGAGGATCGCGTCGTTCCCGGTATCTGCGGCTCGGTCAGCGACGGAATTATTCCCGGCTTTTACGGCTATGAGGCGGGGCTTTGCTGTATGGGTGACCATTTTGCCTGGCTTGCCGATCAGGCACCGGCCGAATTCGTGGCCGAGGCTGAGGCGAGAGGCGTCCCGGTTATCCGTATCTTTATCGAGCGCGCGGCTAAGCTTGCGCCGGGTGAGAGCGGGCTGATCGCCCTCAACTGGTGGAACGGCAACCGCAGTGTTTTGGTAGACAGCGAGCTGTCGGGTATGTTCCTCGGCATGAGTCTGCGCACCAGACCCGAGGAACTGATGCGCGCGCTGATCGAGGCGACCGCCTTCGGTACGCGTATGATTATCGAAAATTATACGGCACACGGTGTGCCGGTCAATACCTTTATTGCGGCGGGTGGCATCGCGCGCAAGGACGCCTTTACCATGCAGATTTACGCCGACGTGCTCGGTATGGATGTGCATATCGCCGGCTCGGCCCAGGTTCCTGCCCTTGCCTCTGCAATTTTTGCGGCTAAGGCCGCCGGAAGTGCCCGGGGCGGCTACGATTCGCTTGCCGAGGCCACCGAGGCGATGAAGAACGTCGGGGATACCGTCTATCATCCCGATCCTGCGGCACGCGCCGTTTACGACGCGCTTTACGCCGAATATCGGCTCCTGCACGACTATTTCGGCCGCGGCGGCAACGATGTGATGAAGCGTCTCCGTTCACTTCGCGCCCGGGTGATGGAGCAAAACTGATTTTGAACAACACCGAAAGGACCGTATCATGAAAGAATCCACCCGAAAAATCGACAACTTCTTTGGCCGATTCTTCAATATTCTCGGAAAGCTTCTCAAATTTGCCTTTTATGCGCTGATTCTCTTTGTCAACGCCTTTATTCTCTTCCGCGTCTTCTCGATGAATGCCGACCCCAAAACCGTGGAAACGCTGATGGTCAACGAACGCACCGCGGCGGCCTATGCCGAAGCGGGAAAAGCGCTGATTATTACAACGCAGGAGCAGACCGCCCTCGGAGAGGACGGTCGATTCGCCCAGAGTAATCTCCGCTATCTGCCGGGGATCGATCAGCTGCAGATTACGGCACGCTATAACCGAAGCACCCTCAAATATATGGCCGAGGAATATGAGCTGACCGAGATCCCCGATCGGAGCGAGCAGGTGTTCGACGTCACTCTCGTTAAAGTGATTGCCCTCACTGAGGAGGAGAAAGCACTGGAGGAGGAGGCACTGCTGAGCGCCGATGCCATCGGCGAGGACGCGGGGAAGATTTCTCTTCCGCGCAAGGAGAAGCGTTATTTCCCTGTCGCGTCCGTCTCGGCTTCGCGGACGGTCTATGAATATTACCGCTATATTTTCGAGGACGTCGACCTTTCGGATGCGGAGGAGGTTTATCTCGAGTTTTATCATCGGGAGATGATCAATTACGACGCCGATCCCTACAGCGAGGTGCTGATCTGGCGGAAGGGCGCCGATCTACCCTATGAGCTGACCCGCCGGGATATCCGTGCGCTGGAGAACGGCGCGGCGGACTATGACTGATCAGCTGATCTGCCGCTCGACGGCCGTACGCAAAAGCCCCGTTCCGGTTCTCTTGTCTGCTCTGCTCCTGACGCTGGGCTTTGCGGCGCGGATCGCATTTCCGCGGAACGGCTGGTGGGCACTGCTCTCCTTTGGCGGCGGGCTGGCGCTGACGGCAGGTCTGTATCTTGCTGCCCGTTATTTGGTCCGGCGTTACGTGTATACCCTTGCGCAGAAGGATGACGGGCAGATAGATTTCACGGTGACCGAGCAGAATTATCTGCGCCGAACCACCGTCTGCCGCATTTCTGCCGCGCATATGCTGAGCCTGCAGTTTCCCACTCCGAAAAAGCGCCTGCGCGGGTGCCGCGTCTATCACTATTGTGCCGATATCCGCCCGAGGAACGCATGTCTGCTCACCGTTTGGGACGGAGAAGGGAAAACTGCCGTTATCCGCTTCACCCCGGATGAGAACTTCAGAAGAACGCTGGCTATGCTCGTTCCGTCGAAAAAAGACGAGGAAATATCCGATTGATTTGGAAAAACCTCTTGACAAATGACAAGAAGTCGGGTATAATATACTTCGCGGGTTTCTGAAACGGCCGCCCGCGTGTACGGAGAAGTACTCAAGTTGGCCGAAGAGGCGCCCCTGCTAAGGGTGTAGGCCGGGTTAACCGGCGCGAGAGTTCAAATCTCTCCTTCTC
>JAZODX010000105.1:0-3727 GCA_045597265.1 Eubacteriales bacterium
AGACTCTTTCGTTTGTTGCTTTTGTGCAGTACGCTGACCATATGTGCAGTACTGAGGATGCTCTCCTCATCCGCCCCTTCGGGGCACCTTCTCCGCTGGAGAAGGCTTACTGAAATGTCACGCTACTATCTAAAGTGGAAACAAAAGGTATACCTTTCTTTCCAAGCGAAAGATTCTTCTTCCGATGGGGACACACCGTTTCGTGTAACCGTCGAAAGCAGCGTTTGGACGAAAAATTCCCGTTTATGCGGCGTTTGGGCAGAAAAATCCTGCATTAGGCCTTGCAATGGCTAAAATAATATGGTAAAATGAATTTATCTATACCCTTTTGAAAGGACACAGTCATGGAATATACCTTTTCCGATAAAATGGCCGCACTCAAGCCGTCTGCGATCCGCGAGATCTTCAAGAGCCTGACCGATCCGACCATTATTTCGTTCGCCGCCGGCAATCCCGCGCCCGAGTCCTTCCCCGTAGAGGCACTGTCCGCACTCTCCGCCGACATCTTCGCCAACGCGCCCGTCGCGGCGCTGCAATACGGCATCACCGACGGTTATCCTCCTCTGCGCGAGGCGGTTGCCGCCAGACAGAAGGCGCGCTTCGGCATTGGCCGTGCCTTCGATACCACCATTATCACCACCGGCGGTCAGCAGGGCATCGAGCTCTGCTGCAAGGTGCTCTGCAATGAGGGGGACGTCGTTCTCGTCGAGAACCCCTCCTTCATCGGTGCACTCAACGCCTTCCGTTCGCTCGGTACACGCCCCGTGGGCATTCCGCTCCGCGCCGAGGGCGGCATCGATCCCGATGCGCTTGAGGCCGCGCTGGACGCAAATCCGCGCGCCAAGCTGCTCTACCTGATTCCCACCTTCCAGAATCCGGCCGGCAGCACCACCGACGAGGCAACCCGCCGCCGCATCTATGCAATCTGCCGCCGCCGCGGCATGATTATCCTTGAGGACAACCCATACGGCGAGCTTCGCTTTGCCGGCGAGGACGTGCCCTCCCTCAAGTCGATGGACGAGGACGGCATCGTCGTCTATTGCTCCTCCTTCTCGAAAATCCTCTCGGCCGGTATGCGCGTCGGCTTCGTGGTCGCGCCTGAGGCCATTGCGCAGAAAATGGTGGTGGCCAAGCAGGTTGAGGACGTGCATACCAACGTCTTCTTCCAAATGCTCTGCTACCGCTATATGACCGAATACGATATGGACGCCCATATCGAGGGAATCCGCGATCTCTACCGTCAAAAGTGCAACCTCATGCTGGATGCGCTCGACGAGCACCTGCCGAAGGAAATTACCTTCACCCGTCCCGAGGGCGGCCTCTTCATCTGGTGCACGCTCCCCGACGGCGTCGACGCACCCGCCTTTATCAAGCGCGCGCTCGAGGAAAAGGTTGCCGTCGTCCCCGGCTCCACCTTCAACGCCGACGAAACCGCACCTTCGCAGTCCTTCCGCCTCAACTATTCCACCCCCTCCGACGAGCAGATCGTCGAGGGCGTCAAGCGTCTCGGCCGCGTCGCGCGGGAGATGCTGGGATAAGACCGCAGGACGCCGTCCCGCACCCTGCCAAGGGGGCTTTTTGAAAAAAGTCCCCTTGGATCCCGCAAAAACTTCCAAACAAATACAGCAAGCCTCCCTTCCCCAACGGTTTTGGGTAAAGGGGGTGCAGGGGAGATTCCCCTGCAAGAGAAAGGAACACTACCATGCTTCAGAATGAAAAAGTATGCTTTTCGGGCGTTCAGCCGAGCGGAAATCTGACGATTGGCAACTATCTCGGTGCGATCAAGAATTTCTCCGCCTTCTCGGCCGAATACCGTTGTTTTTACTGCGTGGTTGACGAGCACGCAATCACGGTACGTCAGGTACCGGCCGAGCTTCGCCGCCGCACCTACGAGACGCTGGCACTTTACATGGCCTGCGGACTCGATCCCGAGAAAAACACCCTCTACGTCCAGTCCCACGTTCCGGCGCACGCCGAGCTTGGCTGGATTCTCAACTGCTTTACCATGTTCGGCGAGCTCTCCCGCATGACGCAGTTCAAGGACAAGTCTGCCCGCCACGCCGACAACGTCAACGCCGGACTCTTCACCTATCCGACCCTGATGGCGGCAGACATTCTGCTCTATCAGACCGATATCGTACCGGTTGGCGTTGACCAGAAGCAGCATCTCGAGCTGGCACGCGATATTGCAAACCGCTTCAATGCGATCCATCCCGACACCTTCACCGTGCCCGAGCCCTATCTGGCCAAGACCGGCACCAAGATCATGTCGCTGGCCGATCCGACCAAGAAAATGAGCAAATCGGACGAAAACGCCAACGCCGTTATCTACATTCTCGACGACCGCGACACCATCATCCGCAAGTTCAAGCGCGCCGTCACCGACTCGGGCTGTGAGGTCCGCATGGGTGAGGGCAAGGACGGCATCAACAACCTCATCACCATCTATTCCTGCCTGACCGGCAAGACGGCAGAGGAGATCGAGCACGAATTTGACGGCCGCGGCTACGGCGTCTTCAAGCTGGCCGTCGGCGAGGGCTGCGCCGACGCTCTCGCACCCGTTCACGCCAGATTCGACGAGGTGCTCGCCGACAAGGCGTATCTCGAGACGGTAATGAAGCAGGGCGCAGAAACGGCAGGACGCGCCGCACACCGCACCCTTGGCAAGGTCAAGAAAAAGCTCGGCTTCGTTATCTAACTGTAAAATATCCCCCGTTATTCAAAGGTTTTTGGGTACGGGGGGGGGCAGGGGGAAACCCCTTTTTGCAAAAAGGGGTTTCCCCCTGCAAGAGAAAGGTATTCAACATGAACCATCCCGAATTGATTTACGGCATCGCGGCGGTCATTTGCGCGGCGCTGTTCGCCTACGTTGCCACGCCGCTGATCCGCGTTCTGGCTTTCCGCGTAGGGGCGATCGATATTCCGCGCGACGGACGGCGAATGCACAAGCAGCCGATCCCGCGCATGGGCGGCGTTGCCATTTATCTCGCGTTTACGGTTGCCTCGCTTGCGTTCGGCAATTTTTCCCCGTCACTGATCGCCGTTTGGTTCGGCGGTACGATTCTCGTCGTGCTCGGCGTGTTTGACGACATCTTCAATCTCAACGCCTGGTTCAAGCTGGGTGTACAGATACTGGCGGCACTGGTCGCGGTACTGCAGGGGGTTGTGATCGATTTCGTCAACATCGGCGGAACGATATACCCGCTCGGCGGGCTCTCCGTTCCGATCACCATCCTTTGGATCGTCGGTCTCACCAACGCCATCAACTTTATTGACGGGCTTGACGGGCTTGCCTGCGGCATCTCCACCATCTGCTCAACCTCACTCACCGTCGTGACCATACTGATGGCCGGTCCCGAGGCGGCACTGCTGACCGCCATCCTCGCCGGTTCCTGCCTCGGCTTCCTGCCCTACAATTCGCATCCGGCGAAGATTTTTATGGGAGATGCGGGGGCGCTGTTCTTAGGCTATACCCTGTCGGTGCTCTCGGTTACGGGCGTCTTCAAAACCCACGCGGTGCTGGCCTTCCTCATCCCCATGTCGGTCTTCGGCCTGCCCCTCTTTGATACGCTGTTTGCCATTATCCGCCGACTCATTCACGGGCACTCGCCCTTCCACGCCGACCGCGGACATATTCACCATCGGCTCATTGACATGGGCTTTGGGCATCGCCGCTCGGTGTTGACCCTCTACGCCATCTGCGGTCTGCTCGGCATCGCGGCCGTCA
>JAZODX010000106.1:0-4563 GCA_045597265.1 Eubacteriales bacterium
ACAGAAAAGAGAAGATTCGTATCATAACGAGTCTTCTCTTTCTTTTTGTCTGATAAGTGATATGCTGACTAAAGTCAGCGTGATATTTTCGCTTTGCGAAAGTGATATGAAACCTATCGGTTTCGTGATATTCTATTCGCCATAAACTGTCCGCAGGACAATATCACTATGCGTAGCATAATATCACTGCGAAGCAATATAACTCGCCGCCCCGGCGAATAGAGTTGCGTGATACTCCGCTTGGGGCATCACGCAAATGCGCGTCGGCCTTTTGCCTTATTCATGCTCGAGCAGCTCCTTGTAGAAATTGCAGTAATCGGTACGGCCGGCGGCGGTGAAGGCCATGGCATCCCGGGGATGGCGGTTGAGCTGACCCGTGAACACGTACTGCAGATCGTAGCCCCAAACGACACCCGATGCACGGAGCGGCTTCATATACTTCTCAATAAAGGTAAGAATACTGTACAGATTATATTTGGGATTCTTGAGGAAGCCGAGCAGAAGCTCGGTGGCACAGTTGCCCGCTCCCCGCCCGATGCCCTCAACGGTTGCGTCCAGATAGCTGACGCCGCGGGAAAGGGTATCAATGGTATTGGCAAACGCAAGGTTCTGGTTATTATGGGCATGGAAGCCAACCTTCTTCCCCGCCTTCTCCGCAATATCCAGATAGGTCTTGGCCAGCGCCGACGCGCTCTCGGGATAGAGCGAGCCGAAGCTGTCCACCAGATAGATCACGTCAACCGACGAAGCGGCCAGCATCTCCAGCGCCTCCTCAATCTGACCGCTGTTTGCCTGCGAAATGGCCATGATGTTGCAGGTGGTTTCATAGCCCAGCTCGTGCAGATATTCGACCATCTCAATGGCGGCAGGAATCTGATGCAGATAGCAGGCAACCCGCACCATATCAATCACCGACTCGGGTTTCGGCAGAAAATCGCGGCGGAAATTACAGCGGCCGACGTCGGCCATGACGGCAATCTTCATGTCGGAGATATTCTCTCCTACGATTGCGCGCAGATCCTCCTCACGGCAGAACTTCCAGGGGCCGAAATCGGCTTCGTTGAACAGATCGCGATCGGCACGGTATCCGAATTCCATATAATCAACGCCGCTCTTGACGTTCGTGATATAGAGCGCGCGGACAAATTCTTCGCTGAAGCGGAAGTCGTTGCAGAGACCTCCGTCGCGCAGGGTGGCATCAAGCAATTTTACGTCATCTCTGACGCTCATGAGATTGCCTCTTCGTTGAATCATGATGTTTTTTCTCCTTTGCGATGGGATTATGGGGGTATTATACATGAATAAATCACATTTGTCAAGCGGTTTTTTCTTTTTTTAATTGAAATTTTGCATTAAATAAATGATTTCCGCGCAATTTCGTCTTTGCCGTGCAGATTTTTCGCTTTGGCACGCGGAGACGGCAGAAAGTGCTTTTTTCTTCCATCGCCCTTCGACAGAGCACGCGAAGAAGATGCGGTATACTGGTAGGGCAGACGCGAATGCATCCTGCCGCACGAAAATGGGGACCCGACGCGCAGGATATTCGCGCACCGCCCGACAGACCGCACGCCGGAAAAAGCCCACATTATTCTATCATTATACCCGAAAGGAAGTAGATCAACATGGACAAGCAAAAAACAATATCAAGAGCAAACGATACCGCAGTTCGCGAGGGAGGGATGGGGCTTTCGCTTGCGCTGATCGCCTTTCTGCTCGGACAGGCCAGGCTTCCTTTCGGCACCTATCCGCTCGGGCTGGCACTACTTTGCGCGGCGCGAAGCCGGATCGGCTGGATGCTTGCGGGATTGGTCACCGCCGCCTTCAGTGCCGAGGGAGAACCGTGGGCAAGGCTGGTCGGCTGTACGGCGGCGGTAGTGATCCGTATTCTCGCGCGCCTTTTGCTCGACCCGCCGTCCCGTCAGGAGGAGATGTCTGTCCCGGCGCGCTTCCGTGCGCTGCTGACCGCATCCGGACGGGGTGCACTCTTTGGGGAAAGCCTGACCCTGCGTATGGCAACTGCCTGCGTCGGCGCCTTTCTGGTCAGCGTCTGGGCCATCGTTTCGGGCGGCTATCGCTATTACGATCTGTTCGGCGCGTTCGTGGCGATGACGGCGGCTCCCCTCGCGACGCTGCTCTATTCCTTCCTTTTCTCCCCCGACCGTCGGGGATCCGTTCTGTGGGAGGGTGCGGCGGCGGGGCTTCTCGTCTCCCTTTGCTACGCCGTGCGGGAAATCGAGATTTTTGGAATTTCGCTCGTCGTTTTCCTCGCCTTCGTCATTACCCTGACCGTCACCCGCGAAATGGGGATCGGGCGGGGGGCAGTGATCGGCCTTCTCTGCGGACTTTGCGTCAGTCCGCTCTTTGCACCGCTCTTCTGCATTGCGGCCTGCACGGCCGCTCTGCTCTGGCCGCGCTCACCGACGGCGGCGATTACCCTGCCCGCCCTCATCGGCATTCTCTGGGGCGGATACGTGGAAGGTCTGCTCGCCCTGCTCAAGCTCGTCCCCGCACTCGTCTGCGGTGCGATTTTTATTCTCTCGGCCGAGCGGCTTGGCCTCTTTCCTGCGGGGGAAAACGCTGCACCCGCCACCGGACTCAGTCTTGCCGCCCTTCGGCGTGCGAGAGAAACCGAGACGGCCGAGCAGGCGATGGCCGCACGGCGCGCTGAGTCGGCCGAGGAGCGGATGGCGGCTCTTTCCGAAACCTTCTCCGCCCTCTCACAGGTCTGCTATAACCTCTCGGACAGGCTCCGCCGCCCCGGCGTGGTCGAGCTTCGCCGCGTCTGCGACGAGGCCTGCGACCGCTACTGCCGCACCTGCACGAGCCAGAATCTTTGCTGGGAGCGGGAGTACGGCTCAACGGTTGACGTGCTGGGCAAGCTGACGGTTGAGCTCCACGGGGCGGGCAGGGCAAGCGAGACTTGCGTTCCCGAATATCTGCGCCGCCGATGTCCGAGCATGCCCGCCATCCTCGAGGATATCAACCGCGGGTGCGCCCGTCTGTGGGCGGAGGTCTCACAGGGGGATCGCACCGAGGTATTTGCCGTGGACTACGAGGCGGTTGCGGCCATTCTGAGCGAAACGCTTGCCGCCGAGCAGGCCGATTTTGCCATTGACGACGAGCTGACCGCCCGCGTCCGTGCCTGTGCGGAAAAGCTGAATCTGGGGGCGCGGGGCGTTCTCGCCTACGGGGAGCGGCGCAAACAGATCATCGCCGAGGGGCTTGATCTGCGCCGCAGCGGCATCGGCGTGGACGATCTTCGGCGGGCGTTCGGGGAGGCCTGCGGCTTCTCGCTCACCTCTCCCGTTTTTGAAATCCGGGACGATCTCGTCTCCATGCGGCTCTGCACCGCGCGGCACTTCAAGGCGGAATATGTTTGCCGCGCCGCGGCGGCCGAGGAAAAGCAACCCTGCGGGGACAGCGTCGTTCTCTTTGAGAGCCCGCGCACCGACTGCTTCTACGCCCTCATCTCGGACGGGATGGGGAGCGGCCGTGAGGCGGCTCTGACGGCGCGGATCTGCACCATGTTTTTGGAAAAAATGCTCGCCTCGGGAAATCGGCGTGAGACGGCGCTCCGTCTGCTCAACGCCTTCGTGCGGGCAAAGGGGCTGGAATGCTCGGCCACCATCGATCTGATGGAGCTGGATCTGATTTCCGGGCGCGCCTCCTTTCTCAAAAGCGGTGCCGCCCCCTCCTACGTACGGCGGGGAGAAAATCTCTTTAAGCTGCAGTCGAAAACTGTTCCCATCGGGATCATCCGCGCGCTGGATGCCGAGCAGCTCTGCTTTGACGTCGAGGCGGGAGACGTGATCGTTATGCTCAGCGACGGCATCGTGCAAAGCTTTGAGGAAAGCGTCTGGCTGCTGGATCTGCTCTCCTGCGCGTGGCAGGAGGAGGACGACCTCGGAACGGTGGCCGAGAAAATTCTTCTCGGCGCCGCCGAGCACAACGTCCGTCCCGACGACAGAAGCGTTGCCCTAATTCGGATCGATGCGTGCGAAGACTAAAAAAGCAAGAGGATATTGACGATATCCTCTTGCTTTTTTTCGGTTTCTTCGCTATAATGAGAGATACCGGTTTATTCTCGGCATCATTCACACCCCACCGCGCACCCTCTGTGCGGCGTCCCTCGGAAAGGTAGGTTTCTTATGTCCAACCGTTACGAAATCGATATGTGCAGCGGGCCGCTCGCCGGCAAAATTCTCCGCTTTACCATTCCGCTGGTTCTCTCCAGCATCCTTCAGCTGCTCTTCAATGCAGCCGATATCGTCGTCGTCGGCCGCTTTGCGGAGAACGGCAACACGGCGATTGCCGCCGTCGGATCAACCGGCTCGCTGATCAATCTGATCGTCACCCTCCTTATGGGGCTTTCGGTCGGTGCGTCGGTGGTGGTCTCCCGCGCGTTCGGTGCAAAGCAGGAAAAGGAAATTTCCCGCGCCGTCCACACCACGATTACCATTGCAGCAATCGGCGGCGTAATTTTGGGTATTTTCGGCTTTTTCTGCTCGGGCACCTTTCTGCGCATGATGGACTCCCCCGAGAACGTCCTCCCCAAGGCGACAC
>JAZODX010000107.1:0-8352 GCA_045597265.1 Eubacteriales bacterium
AGGGTGAGCAAACTCATTTGTAACTTTTTTTGCATTAGGAGCGTGTGTTTCTTGAATAAAGATAAAGCAGTATCCGTGTGTTCTCCTGTGGCAAAAAGATTTTGCCTTTCAAAATAGGGGCATATGCTCCTGTTCTGACACTCAGAATTGATGCTGTCATATCAGTTTGACTTGGCGTAGCTGTGACGATGCTGTTGAATTTTGGAAGCAGCTACCGGAATTCGGAATAATCTTTGAAACGGCGCTGCAACCGATAGAAATGTCTCCGATGATGTACTGGTCGAAGGTGCGTATATTTGACTTTACTACTTTGTATGACCTTTCGCTGTTCCGTGAAAAAGCGCACTGTTCTGCATACTGCGTTCATCGTTTAGAGAAGCGCGGAACAATGAAATGATTATGTCCTGCAGCGAAGTATTTCACAGATTTCACAATGACCTGTTTGGAATTTGTTTTTTTAGTAAAGGTGTCATCAAATCAGTGACTGATTTTGAAATAGAACAGCGGCGCATGGATAATTCCATACGCCGCCGATGCGTCAGTTATAAATCAGTTCGTCAAAAATAATTTCCTCTGCTTGTGCTTTCAGAGTATTCATCAGTCCCGTCCACTTCATGGGATCACTGGCTTTCAGGCTCTCCGTCACGCCGCTGCGCTTCATCAGTTCGGGCATTATCTGCTCCAGTTCTTTCTTAACCTGTTCTTTCGTGTGTTCCATAATCGTTCTCCTTGTATTTGAAAATTTAGTTTGTTTCTGTTTCGTCGGCACAGAGATTGATAATGTTCTTCTCTTGCTTCATGGCATACTTCATGGTCTGATACGCCCCGCCGCTGCTTCGCTCCACACAGAAGATCACAAGATCGGAGCGGTCAACCATTTCCCGGTTGCGTATCTGCATGGCACCCTTCGGATGTGCTCCTGCGGCATTTTGCGAGACTTCCACATCGTCATAATAATTCAGATAATCTTCCTCATGGTTACGGTACTCTGCCGTCATGTATGGCAGCATCCAGATCAGTGCGCTGTTTTCTTCTCCCACGGCTCTGCGGCAGCGTTTGATACCGAAGGTGTACTAAAGGCCGATTATACCGATTCATCAACCGGATACAGATTTTATTCGCTTGATGCTGCAGAAAAGTATAAACAGATATTATTCTATAAAAATCTCGGTTTTTCCTTGGATGATATAAAAAAAGTACATATTGACTCAAATATATATCAATCCCCGACACCGGAATGATTTTGGGTTGCCGACGATGGCGCTTTTTGGCCATTTGGTTCAAGGAAGTATCATTCTCATATTGCCAAACAGAATGATTTATGTTAAAATATATCTTGTGATTCACTCTCAAAAAAAGAAAGTGTGCTCCGCTTCGGCGGAGTCACGGGGATATATTCATCATGCGTAAACGAGTCTTTTTCTCTTTTGATTTGACCATGCTCCCGATTATTTTCTCGCTTGCTTGGCCGACGATGCTGGAGCAGCTTTTGCAGACGGCGGTTCAGTATATTGATACTGCGATGGTCGGTTCGCTCGGTACACATGCAACCGCGGCGGTCGGTGCGACGACAACGGTCAACTGGCTCATCGGCAGCTCAGTATCTGCGTTCGGTATCGGATTTCTCTCTCAAATCGCACGGGCACACGGTGCCGGTGACTATCTATTAGCCAAACGCACCTCGGCACAGGCAGTGTTGGCTGTTCTTGCATCGGGAGGCTTTTTTACCGTCCTCACGCTCTCGCTCAGCGGCCTTATTCCGGTCTGGATGCAGGTGGATCCGAGCATCCGCACATTGGCGGGACAATATTTCTTCATTCTCTACCTCCCCATGCTTCCGCGTGCGGCAAGTATCATTTTCGGTACCGTGCTCCGTGCGGCAGGGGACACCAAGACGCCTATGCTGGTCGGTTTACTGGTCAACGCAATCAACGTTGTCGGAAACTTCATCCTGATCTTCCCTACCCGTACACTCACCCTCTTCGGGCTCTCCTTCATTATGCCGGGCGCGGGGCTCGGCGTAATCGGTGCGGCGATTGCAAGTGCACTTTCCTTTGCAGTTGGCGGTATCTGTATTACTGCCGCATTTTGGCGTCACCCGGTTATCTCTCCGCGGGGACAGTCACTCCGTCCCGACAAAACGGTTCTCGTCCCCTGTCTGCGCGTGGCAATGCCGAATATGCTTCAGCGCTTCGGCACATCGCTCGGCTACGTCGCCTTTGCCGCGATGATCAATTCGCTGGGTGAGATCTCCACGGCGGCACACACGATTGCAAACACAGTCGAGTCGGCATTTTATATTCCCGGCTTTGGCATGCAGACTGCTGCCGCCACGCTGACGGGAAATGCGCTTGGGGCCAAAGACAAAGCAAAAATGCGTGCACTTGCCCGTATGCTCTTCCCGATTGAAGTCATTTTGATGATCTTCTCCGGTACACTTCTCTTCTTGCTTGCCCCTGCAATGATGCGTATTTTTGCCGCCGATCTTGCGGTGATTACACTTGGCGCGATTGTCCTGCGCATGGTCGCCCTTTCCGAGCCCTTCTACGGTGTTTCGATCATCATTGAAGGCATGCTGCAAGGGGCAGGCAAAACCATGACGCCCTTTGTTTATAACATTATCGGCATGTGGGGCGTTCGCATTGTGGGCACATTTATCTGCACACAGCTCTTTGATCTCAGCCTTGTCTCGGCCTGGGCCTGCATGATTGCCCACAATCTGCTGCTTTTCACCCTGTTTGTCATTCATTATCTGCGCGGAAAATGGAATCCGCTTGAACGGCAATCAAACGAATAAAAAGAGAGCCTGCGAGATTGGTTTTCTCGCAGGCTCTCTTTTTGCGCGTTCATTCCAGAATCGCTATGATCTGCGTAATAAAGCGACTTTTATCCTTGTGCTGCGGCGGCCCCTCAAGATAGAGGTTGCGGAATTCACCGGTCAGCTTCAAATGATTCTCCTCTGCATAGGAAATCAGTCTTTTTCTCGCCTTTGGAATTTCTTCATAGGCGCCGTGATGGAAGAAGGAAATTGCCCTGAGGACGGGAAGCTGTTTAATATATTCCCCCCTGCTCTCTGCGGGGACGGCGACACAACACGAAATCATCTCGGGCGTTTCCGCAGAGAACACGGTAAAATACATTCGCCTTGTGACGTCGGTTCCGTACTTCTTCATTGCTTCAAGTGCAGTATCTCTTAACAGATTGGTCTTATCCGCAATCGATGCGGAGCAATATGTGCGACAGTAAACCGTCTGCTGCTCGACCGTAATTTCTTTGATCTCCTCCCCCCGCTGCTTCGTTCTCTCCTTGAGCTTCTCTATGGTGAGATTCAGCTCGTCTCTCATGATTTCAAGACGATTAATCATGGGCCGCAAATCAGTCGATTCATTAAAATATTCCGCAATTTCATCAAGAGAAAGCCCAAGATCCTGAAAAACCCGAATCGTACGGACCTGCGTAAAGGTATCTATGGTGTAATATCGGTTTCCTGCTTCACCGTCTTTTTTATCCGGCTTAATCAGTCCCTTTGCCTCGTAGTTCAGAATCGTTTTTCTTGTGATCCGAGCCGCCTTCGCAACCTCGCCGATGGAAAATAAATTCTTGTTTTCCATAAAACCCCTCATTTCAAAAAGAAAAATTTTTTGAATTTTTCTTAAAAAAATTGCAAAAAAGTATTGTATCGTACCCCAGGGTACGGTGTATAATCATTGTAACATATCTTCTCGATTTTTTCAAGATATAGATGCAAATCTTATAAAAATCTCTGTATTTTGTGTTATGGATACTGTGTAAACACAGTTGAAATATAAATTTTCCCAATTATACCGAGATAATTTCGGAATAAAATTTCTCTGAAAGCGTAGGTTTTGTCAAGATGAAAAGAGTAGTAAGCCTATTGCTGATTGTCTGCATGATGCTCCCGCTTATGCCGACGTCAGTCTTTGCCGCCGAAGCCTTTGGAACTACGTCTGTGACATCGTCCTCCTCCTTTACTGACGTAAGGGGAAGCGATTGGTTCTATGACGCAGTGCGGTATGCACAGCTCAACGGCTTCTTCACCGGAGTGTCAAAAACAAAGTTTGACCCGGACGGTTCGATGACACGCGGAATGTTTGTCACTGTGCTCGGCCGTATGGCAGGTGTCGATCCTGCTTCTTACAGCGGCGAGTCTCCGTTTACAGACGTTTCTGCAGACGCATATTACGCACCGTATGTAGCCTGGGCATCAAAGCACGGAATTACAACCGGTACAGGCACCGGTCTTTTCTCGCCGGACGATTTTGTCACGCGTCAGCAAATGGCAACCTTCCTCGTTCGCTATTTTAATACCTTTAATGTTACATACGAGGTTTCCGCGGATATCCCCTCACTTCCCGCCGACCTTGACACAGTCGACAGCTGGGCACGTGACGCAGCGATTACGATGTGGAAAAGCGCCCTGATGGGCGGTGACGGCAAGAACTTCAATCCCCGAGATAATGCCACGCGCGCTCAGGCTGCAGCCATCGCCGCCCGCGCAGATGCAATAGTCAACGTCTGGTACAAAGAGCCGGGTGTTCCCTCTGAGAGAGTGAGACTTGATCCCGCTACCGGTCTGCCCTTCGCCCCCGAGGTACAGCCTGAGCAGCCCGTGCAGCCCGTGCAGCCCGTGCAGCCCGTACAGCCCACCGGTCCAAATACCGACAGACCCATTCTGCCGATTCTGATTCCCTACACCGTTGCCTATACCGACGGTGTTGCAGATGAGGTCATTTTCGCAAACCAAGTACACACTGTATATGTCGGAAATACAACGCCGGGCTTTGCCGGTACGCCTGCCCGCGTTGGCTACACCTTTAAGGGATGGTATCCCAAAGTTGCGGCAATCGTTTCTTCGGATATGACTTATACCGCAACCTGGGAAATCAATGCATATACCATCACCTTTGCCGAGACCGGTGACAGCACAATCGCGCCCATTACGCAGAATTATGCGACCGCTGTTACAGCACCCGCCAATCCCACCAGAATCGGCTACACCTTCGCCGGATGGGACAAAGCGATTCCCGCAACCATGCCCGCGGAAAATCTGACCGTTACGGCAAAATGGATCCCCAACACCTATACCCTTACCCTTGACCCCACCGGCGGTACGCTGGACGGCGGTGCGGCAAATACAGCCGTTGTCACCTATGACAGTACCTATCAGCTGCCCACCGCAAGCAAGGAGGGATGGACCTTTGACGGCTGGTTCCTGCCCGACGGGACGACCGAGATCGGTACAGGTGAGGCGGTAAAAATTACGGCAAACACCACCCTGAGCGCAAAATGGGAGGTCGGTCCCGGTTATTCGGTCGCCTATGACCTCGGCGGCGGCTCCCTCGCGACAGCAAATCCCGCCGGATACAACGTCATTACCGAGACCTTCACACTGAATAACCCGACAAAAGAAGGCTACACCTTTACGGGATGGAGCGGCACGGGCCTTGAAGGCGAGAACAACATGACCGTTACCGTCCCCACGGGAAGCACGGGCAACCGCAGCTATACCGCACACTGGGCGGTCAATCGGTACACCATCACCTTTGCGGAAACCGGTGACAGCGTCATAGCGCCGATCACGCAGGATTACGGCACCACCGTTACGGCACCTGCCAATCCTACAAGAACCGGTTATACCTTCTCCGGATGGGATGCGGAAATCCCCACAACCGTTCCCGCAGAGAATATCACCATCACGGCAAAGTGGACCATCAACCAGTACACCATCACCTTTGTTACCGCTGATGATGCAACGCAGATCCCTCCCATTACGCAGGACTACGGCACATCTGTCACACCTCCCGCTGAGCCCCAGAGAGAAGGCTTTGCCTTTGCAGGATGGGACGCAGAACTTCCCGCGACCATTCCCGCAGAAAATCTGACGCTCACCGCACGCTGGAACGTCACGGCGTATTCGGTCAAGTTCTATGACGGCATGAGACTGATCGACACCCTCTGGGCCGATAAGGATCAGCCGCTGAGCGCAGTTCCTTCTGTTGAAAAATCCTCCAAGGCAAATGCAATTCTCTTGGGCTACTACATTGATCCCACCTTCATTCAGCCCTTCTACGCCGAAAATCCGGTCACGGCAAATATGACCGTCTATGCGAAATATGAGGAAATGGAGCCGATCGAGGAGATCACCCTCACCTCCTTTGCGCAGATGGATCAGCCCTCCGATGTCAGCTTTGCGATCACCGGCTTCGGTGATCCGGCACAGGCTGTGACGCTGGAGGTCATGGATGGCTCCGATCCCGTAGAGCTTGCCTTCACGCCCACTGCGCTCGGCTATACCGTCAGTGCTGTCGGCGGCTTCAATCCCGGTGCATCCTATCAGCTGCACCTCGCTGACGTCTGGACCTTCGTCGGAAAGGAAGACACCGTCCGCACCGCCTCCTTCTCCATCTTCATGGAGCAGGTGGAAAATCTCCGCATGAATGACGAGATCGTCTATATCAAGGATACCGATGCCATCAATTACACGGTCGGCGGTCAGCCGTATGCGGTGCTTACCTCTTCGCTTGTTACCCCGGCAGGCGGCAGCTTCAACTATAACGGCAGCGGCCTTGCGGTCGGCGATATCCTTTGCGTTTACGTCGGCGTTCGCCCCGACCTGCGCGAGGGCAATACCGATACCCTCGATCCCGCTGTCTACGTCAAGGTAAGTGCGGCAACCGACAGCGCAGTTGTCTTCACCGCGCTGAGCAGCGCAGAACAGCAAGAGCTTTACGAGATTCCCGATAACTTCCCGATCATCGTTTCTGCCCTGCCCACCACCACGGTCGGCACGGTGAATATTGCGGCGCTTGACGCAGATATGTACGTCATGATGATGGGCGACGGCTATAACGCTGCCAATGCACTGGCAAAGGCAACCGAGGCCGTTGAGATCGGTGATTTTATCACCCTTTACATCTCGCAGAGCAGCATCAAGTCCGAGAATGATCTCTACTACGGTGAAATCACGGCATATAATGCAGAAACCGGTGAGATCACCTATAAGCAGACCACAAGACAGACCATCCTCGACTGCATGGATCTCTACGCCGACATTAATGTGGACGCTGACGATCTCATCACCGAGGAGAAGAAGCGCGAGATTGAAAACGTACTTCTCGCGCAGGTAGAAGCAAGCGGCTTTGGTGAAGAGGCAGCATTCATGCTGGCCGATATGATCACAAAGACCGACGGCTTCCGCAGCAGTAAGGGTATTCAGAATCTTCTCATTACCGATTCGAACGGTAATCCTCTCTCCGACGAGCAGCTGGAGCTGCTCAACCTCGGCGGCACCTTTGAGCTCAGTGACGATATTGAGCTTACCGTCGAGCTGATCACCCGCGGCGAACAGCTGCACTTCAAGGGCGGTGTTCAGCTGGCCATCGGCATTGAGGCTGAGTTTGAGGTCGAGCTGGTGGATGATGATAAGATCTCCATCGAGCTTTCTGCCACCTTCGTCCAGGAGGTTGTCATCGACCCGCGCGTCAAGGGCAGCATTGTTTATAAGGAAATTCTCTTTATTCCGATTCCCATCGGTGTTCACGTCGGCTCGACCATTGACGTCAAGAGCTTCACCGCCTTCTCCTTTGAGGCAGTTGTCTACTCGGTTGCCGCAGAGGATGAGCTTGGCTGGGAAAGCTTCAAGAAGGTCGCCAACGCCACCATCAAGGATTTGGGGATTCAGATCCCCGATGAACTGACCGAAGGTATCTCGACGGTCAAGGAATATATTGACAAGGCCAAGGAGCTTGAAGCCAAGGCAGCCGCAGTCAAGAATGATTACAACAAGTACATGGGCTATCTGCAGGATGCGGAAATGCTTTGGGCCGCCGTTGAGGCAAATGGCTTGACCGAAGAAGGCTGGGATGCAATGAGCGAAACCTTTGGTGCCACCAGCATTGCCTCCGATATGCTCAGTATGCTCAACCTCTCGGCCGAAACAGGGCTTAGCACCGAATACTATGACTCCATGGAAGCCCTGCTTGAGCGCTATTGCGAGATGCTCGATCAGGAAAGCGACTGGGTCAAGCTGGTTGAGCAAGAGATCTACAAGTATGAATACTGCTTCTACGGCGTTGTCATCGGTGTTGAGGTCAACTTCGTCGTCCGTGCAGACCTCAGCCTCGCCATCGGCTCCAACCTCGAGTATGAGGTCGGTAAGCGCTATGAGTTCTGGTTTGAGATCGGTCTCTTCAAGCCCAGCGCCGGCTGCTCCTCCATGGACCTGATCGACGAGCGGTTTGCATTCCAGTTCTACGTCATGGGCCGCCTGGGCCTTAAGGCCGGTATTGCCGCCAAATTCTACGTCGGTATCGGTACAGGCGATCTTGCCTC
>JAZODX010000108.1:0-2021 GCA_045597265.1 Eubacteriales bacterium
TTACGATTTTCATTCCTTGGATAATGAAACTTTGCAAAATATTGTTTTATCTATTAACTTAAGACCTAAAAAATGTTTGGGATGGCTTTCGCCATTTGAAGCGTTTTTTGGTGTTGCACTTGCTTGACAATCTGCCCTGTCACCGAAGGTGACTGAGGGATTGTAAGCGAAACGAGTAGCAGAATGCAAAATTATACGTTACAGCAATGCGCCAAACCGGCAACAATCCTTCCGTCTCGCTTCGCGAGCCACCTCCCTTTACACAAGGGAGGCTTTGAGTGCGGGAACAAAAGCATACCTTTGTTCCCGCACGAATCAATGCGCTCATCCTTGTCGGAGAAGGTGGCCTGTGCGTTCCTTGGGGACAATTATCCCCTTTTTCGCCGCCCCCTGCCGGATGACATCTCCGTGACACAAAAAGCGGGAAAATCCTTACAAGATTCACCATTTTTCTTCACAAAAGCGTGATATACTGTATATGGATACAAAATCGCAAAGAGGTGATAGTATGTTGACGCAAAACAGCCGTACGCTGCTGCTGATTGTGAACCCCGCGTCGGGAAAGACAAAGGCAAAGAGCAGTCTGTACGATTTGATTGCCCCGCTGTGTGAGGCCGGCTTCCGCACCACGGTATATACCACGGCGGCGCGGGGAGAAGCGAGCGAAATCGCCCGAACCCTGGGCGCACAGTATGACCGTATTCTCTGCTGCGGCGGAGACGGAACGCTCAACGAGGTAATTGACGGTATGCTGCGCGGCGACGTAACGACGCCGCTCGGTTACGTTCCTGCCGGAAGTACGAACGATTTTGCCGCAACGCTCGGGCTCACGGGGGACATTGCGTCGCTGGTGCGTACGCATCTGGACGGCAAGCCCCGTCCGATTGACGTCGGCTGCTTCAACGGAGAGCGGCATTTTACCTATATTGCCTCCTTCGGTGCCTTTACCTCAAGCTCGTATACGGCACCGCAAACCGCCAAGAACGCCATCGGCCATCTCGCCTACGTGCTGGAGGGGATCAAGGATCTGCCCTCCCTGCATCCGATCGGACTGACGGTCGAAACGGAGGAGGGAGAGGTCCTCTCCGGAGAATTCATTTTCGGTGCGGTAAGCAATTCCACCACCATCGGCGGCGTGGTCAAGCTGGATTCGTCGCTGGTCGATTTGTCCGACGGTAAGTTTGAGGTTCTCCTCATCCGTATGCCGAAGAATCTTGCCGAGCTGAATCGGATTCTGATTGCCCTGACCTCGCGCGATTATAGCGGCGCGTCCGAAATTATTCTGACGCGGGCCGGAAGAATCCGGATTACGGCCGATGAGCCGATCCCCTGGTCACTTGACGGAGAATACGAGAAGGGTGGAGAAACGGCCGAGATCCACGCCATTCCGGGTGCCGTTACGTTAATGATATGAGCGAAACGATATAAGGCAAGCCTTTCGTCCCACATGGAAGGCTTGCCTTATATTTGTATCCGGGGGAAGAATTTGGGAAAACAACAAGAAAAAAAGTTTTTTCTTGGGAAAACAGAATATACCACATTGTGAACAGAAGAAATCTTCTTTTTTGCTTATTTTGACGGGAAAATGTGAATTTTTCTACAAGGAAATGGAGAAAATCACTTGACAAACGGACGTAAAATGATTATAATTAATTCAAGCGTAATCGCTGAAAATATTTTCTAAAGGAGAACACACGCAATGAAAAAGATTCTTGCACTGGGCGCTGCCATTCTGCTGGTAGTGTCCGCAATGATCGTTCCCACGGCAGCTGCTGAGGGCACGGTTATCTATTCTCAGGACTTTGAGAATGTTGCTTCCTTTGACGCACTCGGCTGGAAGAAGACCGCTTTCTCCAACGAGACCGCTATTTGGGAAGTTGCCGAAGAGGGCGGCAGCAAGCAGCTCGTTGTTGACAACATGGGCTCCGGTCACTCGGTATACGTTGTCGTTCCTTCCTCTGTCATGAAGGACGTTGTCAACGCCGGTAACGGTACTTACACCATTCAGATGGACATCACCC
>JAZODX010000109.1:0-2009 GCA_045597265.1 Eubacteriales bacterium
ATTTGTATTTTTTCGTTCAAGGCTACGCCTTTCTCTCAAAAATACAAATTTATTATTCTATTGTCTCATCTGTTATTTGCGGGGTGTTGCACTTCGTATGATAACATACCCACCTCCCTTTACACAAGGGAGGCTTGGAGAGTAGAAATAAAAGTATACTTTTGTTGATAGCACAAACATAACGCACAAGTACCCTTCCCCAGCGGGGAAGGCTTATTGGATGTTCCCTCTGCGCGTGGTAAACCAAGGTATACCCTTATTGACAAATCAGTTCCCGCCGCGACGGGGCGGTGGGAGTCTGCGCAATATGTGTCTGTGTTCTGCCGTTATCTCTCGGTGATGACCTCGGCGAGAATGGCGAGGCCGCGGTCGATGTCGGCGTAGGAGATGTTGAGGGGAGGGAGAAGTCTGACCTTTTCCTTGGCGGTAAGCACGATCAGTCCGCGGGCAAGGCATTTTTCGGCGATCGCGTGCGCGTCGCCTGCCGTCAGGCTGATGCCGATCATCAGGCCGAGACCGCTGACGGCCGAAACGCCGGGCATAGCGGACAGCTTTTCGCGGAAATACGCCGCCTTCTCGCAGACCGTGCCGAGAAATTCGCCGTCGAGACGGGAGAGCACGTAGTTTGCGGCGGCACAGCAGATGGGGTTGCCCCCGAAGGTCGAGCCGTGCTTGCCCTTACCCATCGTTTCCTCCACCTTCTCGCCAAAGAGGGTGGCGCCGAGCGGAAGTCCGCCGGCAAGTCCCTTCGCGGTGGTCAGAATATCCGGCTTAACGCCGAACTGCTCGAAGGCGTAAAGGGTTCCGGTGCGGCCGTTTCCGGTCTGCACCTCGTCGAAAACGAGCAGAATATCCCGCTCGGCACAGAACTGTGCGGCGGCGGTCAGGTATGCACCGTCAAGCGCGAGCACTCCCCCCTCGCCCTGCACGGGCTCAAGCATGAGCGCGCAGACGTCGGGGGTGAGCGCTGCTTCCAGTGCGGCAATATCGTTTGCGGGGATATGCACGAATCCCGGCGTGAAAGGCATGAAGTCGGTGTGGAAGACCGCCTGCCCGGTTGCCGCGAGGGTCGTGACCGTGCGGCCGTGGAAGGAGTTGACGAGGGTGAGGATGGTTGCCCGTCCGTCGCCGTATTTGTCGTGTGAATATTTGCGCGCCGCCTTGATGGCACATTCGTTGGCCTCAGCGCCCGAGTTTGAAAAGAAGACGCGGCGAAGCCCCGTGCGGGTGCAGAGGGTTTCGGCCAGGCGGGACTGGGGCTCGGTGTAGAAATAGTTGCTGGTATGCGAAAGCTTGTGTGCCTGCGCGCTGACGGCATCCGCCCAGCCCGGCTCGCTGGCACCGAAGGTGTTCACCGCGATGCCCGAGCCGAAATCGATATACTGTCTGCCATCCCCCGCAAAGCCTGCCGGCGCGCCGTCGGTCAGCACCGCGTCGTAGCGGCCGTAGGTCTGCGCAATATAGGTATGGTCAAGCGTTTTGATTTCCATGATTTTTTCCTTGCTTCGTTTTTAATAGAACATCGTACCGATGCCCTCGTCGCTGAGAACCTCGATCAGAATTGCGTGTGGCACGCGGCCGTCGATGATGAAGACCGACTTGACGCCGCGGCGGATGGCCTCCACGCAGCAGGCGACCTTCGGAATCATACCGCCCGAGATGATGCCGTCCTTGATGAGGGTGGGGGCTTCGCTGACGTTGATGGCGGGAATCAGAGAATTTTCATCGTCCCGGTCGCGCAGAATTCCCTTGATGTCGGTCATCGAGATGAGCGAGCAGGCCTTGAGCTCGCCCGCAAGCCGTGCCGCAACCGTGTCGGCGTTGATGTTGTAGACGTTGCCCGCCGTATCGTAGCCGACGGTCGAGATGACGGGAATATAATCGGCGTCCAGCGCCGTGAGGATGGGGGCGACGTCCACGTGCGTGATCTCGCCCACGAAGCCCAGCTCCTCGTTGACGGGAGTCGCCTCGATCATGTGGCCGTCAATTCCGCACAGACCCATCGCGCG
>JAZODX010000110.1:0-6560 GCA_045597265.1 Eubacteriales bacterium
CCGCACCCGTCGCCATGGAAAAGCCGGATGGGGAAACGACCGCCGCCCTGCCCGGCATCAAGCCGATCACGACAGCACCCGCCGAGACGACCGCTGCTCCCGTCACCACCGCACCCGTCGCACCGACTGCCAGTCGCCTGCCCGAATTCGCCCTCCCCGTCAGCGGCAATCTCATCCGAGCCCACGATCTTGACGTGCCGGTCTACTCCACGACAATGAACGACTACCGCACCCATTGCGGCATCGATATCGCCGCCGCACAGGGAGCATCCGTCTGCTCGGCTGCCGACGGCGTCATCGCCCAGATCTGGGAGGATCCGATGATGGGACAGTGCATTTCGGTCAAGCACGCGGGGGATGCGCTCTCCATCTATCGCAATCTCTCCCCCACCCTCCCCGTCGGCATCAGCGAGGGCGTCTCGGTCCGCGCCGGACAGCTGATCGGCAATATCGGCGAGAGCGCCATGATTGAAATTGCAGAGGAGCCGCACGTGCATTTCGAGCTGATGGTGGGCGACGATTACGTCAACCCGCTCGACTATCTTTCCTCGAGCATCAAAACGAGTCTTTCCTCCGACTTGCATTACGAGGGATAAAACAGGGGAAGGGGACGCCTTTTGAAAAGGCGTCCCCTTCCCCGCTGATTGGGTTTAATCCAGCCAGATCGGATTGCCGAGAGAGAACCAGCAGCCGATGGTGTGGTTGAAAATTTCTGCACGGTAGAAGGCGCGCTTCTGCACCTCAATCTCAACGGCCTGCGGATGGCGGCCGTTGAACATCGAGGAATACGCAATGCCGCGGTCGGTCACGATGCGGAACTCGTACGCAATATTGTCACGCCATGCACGCGGGAAGAAATCGTCCAGACGAAGGGTCAGCTTCATGCCCTCCCGATACGCAATCTCCGAGCCCATGGGATGTCCGTCAATGCACATCTTCATGCCGATCGCACCGACGGCGAAATCTGCCTCGTGCATCCGATTGAAGAAGGCCAGACCCGAGCGCTCGGACGTATAGAAGGTGGCTACGCAGCCGTTGGAAATACCGGCGTGCGTGTCGGAGCCGCTCGACGCGTAGACGCGCTTGCCCATGGCAAGCAGATCGGTCCAAAGCTCGTAGTTCTTGAAGGTTGCGTGGGTTGCGGGCGAGCCGTAAAGGGTCTCGATGTAGGTGTGCTCGCCGTAGTAGAAGTCAAGCGGATCGTCCGAGCAAAGCATGGTCTTCGGGTGCGGATGCACGAAGATACCGCCGATCGACTGTACGTACTTGACCAGCTCGCAGAAGCGCTCCTTGGTGAAGCTCGGATACTGGAAGGAGCCGGTCAGCTCGTCGCCGCGGAATTCAAACTCGGGGAAGTTGGCCAGAACCATGGCCAGACCGTACTTGTGCGGGAAGAGCATATTGTAGTGGATGACGTTCATGCCCAGGCGGCAGGCGTTGAGTCCCTCAACGATATGCGTGCCGGGCTCGGTGCCGATGATGAAGCGCTCGTCGTCCCATGCGGGCAGGAAGAAGCCGCGCATCTGGCGGTGGTCAACCACGGCTGCAAAGTCGAGTGCCTTTTCGTCCATGATACGCACCCAGTCCTCGATGGGGGTCTTGCCGTCGCTGGTACCGCCCGAATTGGTATGCACGTGCAGGTCGCCGTAGTAGGCCTTCATTCCCGCATAGCGGGCGTCGAGTGCCGAGAAATCCTGCGCGTCGGTACCGATCACGCAGTGCGGGTCGGCCGTTTCGGTCGTCCAGTTCTCGGCGTGATTCTCGAGATAATCGGGCGCGGTAACGGGGGGCTCGGGCAGCTCAACCGTCTCGGCAGCAAAGCCCGTATAGGTGCAATCGGTAATCGAAACGTCACGTCCGGGGCCGAAGAGCGAAATCACCGCACCGGTGTTCTCGCGGGTATCCACGAAGCGGCATCCCGAAACAGTCAGCGTGCAGCGGTCGTTGGCCAGATGCGGATTGAGCACCGGCTCGTTCGGGCGGCTTGCATCCACGAAGGTGGAGTTCTCTACCGAGAAGGTAACGGCGCGGTCGCCGATGGCTCTCGCGCCGGTGGCAATGGCGTTCTCGCCCATGAGATTGCGGAAATAGGAATTCCTGATCACGTATTCGCAGGTGTCGGCGTTGGGCGTGCTGTTGGCATGGGTGCGCGGGATGGTCGTAAAGCCGAAGACCTGCTTGGTGTCACCGTAGCAGATGCCGTCAAGCACGTTGCGCTGGCCGCAGAGCTGCGCAAAAATACCGCCGTAGCCGTAGTCGTCGTAGCCGAGGCAGCGCACATTCTGGATGAGAATGTCGCGGTAAAGCTCGCTGTCTGCCTTTGCGGGGAAGACGAGGAAGAGCATACTGCCGTTGGGGCCGACCTCAATGAGGTTGCGGAAGGTGAGCGAGCACTTTTTGCCGTCGTTGCGCAGATCGCGGAAGCGGGTTTTGACCAGCGTGAAGCCGTCAACGATGACGTTCTCGATATCGGTGCCGAGGAAATAGAGATTACCCCAGTCAAAGCTGCCGATCAGCGAGGACTCATTCTCCTCACGGATGGGATTGAGGCTCGGGCAAACGAGGGGATCCTCGTTCGGCACGTTTGGATTGACACCGGCGTGCTCACCGAGCAGAACGAGCGATCGGTTAAAGGTATAACGCTCAACGTTATGGTTGCCTGCCGAGCAGAGCAGAACAGGCGCGTCAAATTTTTCGTAAGACAGACCGGGGAGCACGCCCTCGGGAAGGTCAACGGCGGCCGCGGATGCCTCCGCAACCGAGCGGAACAGATTGACCCCTTCGGTCACCGCGTAGGTTTCGCCGCGATAGGTAAAGCGGTCCTTCGGTGCATTGTCGTAATCACTTTGAACGGCGTAATAGCCTTTGGGCAGAAGCTGCATATCTTCTCCTCCGTGAATGGGAAAATTTCCGCGCATACGCACGGATTTACAGGGCTATTCTATCACAATTTTTTCTAAATGTAAATGGATTTCCGCAAAAAATTGCGGTCTGATTTGCCCTCAAAACCCTTCTTTTTTCCGAATCCCCTTGACATCGTCGGCGGAATGTGGCAAAATCAATATTAACAGCAAATGCCCAACGGGGGCACCAATAAGCCGCGAGCGAATCTCCCACCGGGCAGAAGCCTCGTGGCCGGTTCCTTCGGGCACAGAAGCCCGGATTTGAACAAAAGAAGAAAGGACGCTTTCGCTCTGCGGAAGCGCGCATAAACAGATGGAAACGATCAGACTCGGACGCACCGGACTTGAGGTCAGCAAAAACGGATTCGGCGCACTGCCCATCCAACGCATCGGCATGGAGGATGCCTGCCGCATTCTGCGCCGCGCCTATGCCGGTGGCATCAATTATTTCGACACCGCCCGCTTTTACACCGACAGCGAGGAGAAAATCGGCCGCGCGCTCGGCGACGTGCGGGAAAAGATCATTCTCTCCACCAAAACCATGACAACGACGGTGGAGGGCTTCTGGCAGGATCTCACGACCAGCCTCTCGCTGCTCGGTACCGATTACATAGATATTTACCAGTTCCATAACCCCGCCTTCTGCCCGAAGCCGAATGACGGAACGGGTCTCTACGAGGCGATGCTTGAGGCAAAGGCCAAGGGGATGATCCGCTTCATCGGCATGACCAACCACCGTCTTTCGGTCGCCGAAGAATCGGTGCGCTCGGAACTGTATGACACCCTGCAGTTTCCCTTCTCCTATCTTGCCGGCGAGCAGGAGGAGGCCCTGGTCAGACTCTGTGCCGAGCAGGACGTCGGCTTCATCTGCATGAAAGCGCTGGCGGGCGGTCTGATCACCCATTCGGACGTTGCCTACGCCTACCTCGCCCAATATCCCGTTGCCCCCATCTGGGGTATCCAGCGCGACGCGGAGCTGGAGGAATTCCTCTCCTATCAGGAGAATCCCCCCGCAATGACCCCCGAGCGGATTGCCTTTATTGCAAAGGAGCGCGCCGAGCTGGCAGGCGATTTCTGCCGCGGCTGCGGATATTGTATGCCCTGCCCCGTCGGCATCGAGATCAATAACTGCGCCAGAATGTCTCTCCTTCTCCGCCGCTCCCCTGCCGAGCTTCAGCTCACCGAAGCAGTGCAGGCCAAAATGCAGAAGATCGAGAGCTGCCTCGACTGCGGACATTGCAAATCCCGCTGTCCCTACGGTCTCGATACACCAAGCCTTCTGCGCAAGAATTACGAGGACTATCAAACCTTTTTGCGCTGAATCCCCCGATGCTGAACGGGAGGTTGGCATTATCGCACAAAACGCTCTCCCCAAGAGCCGTCTTGGCAGCAAAGGGATTTCCCCTTTGCTGCCAAGCGGCAAAAGTGCTTATCGGACGTCGGTTAGTCTTGACAAACACCTCTCTTCCGTGGTAAACTATATCACAATATAAGGGAGTAATCGGCGCGCAGGCGCTGCGGAGTCAACAGACTGGCGAAAGCCTGGCTCTGCATGAAATGATGAGACTTATCTGTCCGCGGGACGGGTAGGTCGTTTTTTATTGAACGGAGATTTTTATGGGACTTTTCACACTATTTATCACGGCGCTCGCCCTCTCGATGGACGCCTTTGCCGTTGCCGTCTGCAAGGGCCTGTCGGTCAAGACGGTAAAGGGAAAGCATATGCTCATCACCGGCCTTTGGTTCGGCATCTTCCAGGGACTGATGCCCCTCATCGGCTATCTGCTGGCCACCAATTTTGCCGATCTCATCAAGCAGATCGACCACTGGATTGCCTTCGTACTCCTCGCCCTCATCGGTATCAACATGATCCGCGAATCCCGCGAGGAAACCGAGGAGTTCAACGACCGCTTCGACCCCAAGACCATGCTCCCGCTGGCGATTGCCACCAGCATCGACGCCCTCGCCGTCGGCGTTACCTTCGCTTTCCTTGAGGTCGACATTCTCCCTGCCATCCTCTTCATCGGCGTGATTACCTTCGCTCTCTCGGCCGCCGGTGTGAAGATCGGCAACGTCTTCGGTGCACGCTGTCGCTGCCGTGCCGAGCTGACGGGCGGGATTATCCTCGTGGTAATGGGCACGAAAATTCTGCTTGAGCACCTTGGTGTGTTTGAAAATCTGCATCTCTTCGGCTGATTATTGCCCGGAAAGGATACTGCTATGAAACCGATTACCGAAAAACTGCTCGCCGCCCCTGCCTATCCCGTGATTACCGCCCACTCGGGCTGTGAGGGAACGGCACCGAACAGCATCGAACACGTCCGCGCCGCAATTGCGTCGGGCGCGGAAATGCTGGAAATCGATATCCGCCCGTCCGGCGACACCCTTTATCTCTCGCATGACGAGAAGGAATGCTACGACGGATGTCCGACCCTGGCCGAGTGCTTTGCCCTCGTTGCCGAAACGCCCGATCTCTGCGTCAACTGCGACGTAAAAATCACGGGACTTACCGCCCCCGTCACCGCTCTCGCCGCCGAATACGGCCTTGCGCACCGCATCGTCTTCACCGGCTATATTGGGGACGGGGAGCTGCCCGCGCTTGCCGCGACAGACGCCGACTGGTGGCTCAGCCTCTGGCGCTCCGACCGCAACGCCGAGCAGGTGGAGGATGCCTGTGCACGCTATCGCGCGCTGGGCGGCCTTTGGCGCATCATTAACCTTGATCACCGCATGATGACCGACGAGCTCTGCCGCATCGCGGCTGAGGCGGGCTGTCCTCTCTCGGTCTGGACGGTAGACAAGGAAGAGGATATCCGCCGCATGATGGCCTTCGGCGTGCGGAATATCACCACCCGCCGCCCCCTCCTCGCGCTCGCCATCCGACGCGAACTGTTCGGTGTATAAGAACGACAAAAATATGGAAGAGAAAATGCCGCACAACGTGCGGCATTTTGGGGGCACCCGAAATGTACCTCCGGTTTTAGCGGGGGACGACAAGCAAGCCGAGGAAAGCATCGCCCTTCGGGAGAGGCGGCGGCGCAGCCGACGAAGAGGGAAAAGCGCCGCGAAAGTCCCCAATGCACCGAATATCCGCAGGAAAATATCAAAAAACGGGCGATAAATCAAATTATTTTTATTTTTTGCCGCAAAATAAAACCTTTCCCTTTTTTTGTGAGTCCTATATATAGAGGGTAAAAACCCGAAAGGTAAATACCCCAATTTGCAAAGCAAGTGCATGAACGAATGGGATTGCCTTGTCATCAATTTCGCGAAAGGAAGTTTGATCTGTTATGGCTAAACGAATTTTGGCATTCGCGCTGGTGCTGATCCTGGCAGTGGGTATGATCCCGGCTGCTGCGGAAAGCACGGACACGTCGGCTCCTGCGCCCGACACGTCGGCACCCGTCACCACGGCGGCCCCTGCGCCCGATACGTCGGCACCTGCGCCCGATACATCGGCACCCGTCACCACGGCGGCGCCCGACACATCGGCACCCGCGCCCGATACATCGGCACCCGTCACCACGGCGGCGCCCGACACGTCGGCACCTGCGCCCGACACATCGGCACCCGCGCCCGACACGTCGGCACCCGCGCCCGACACGTCGGCACCCGCGCCCGACACGTCGGCACCCGCGCCCGACACGTCGGCACCTG
>JAZODX010000111.1:0-37748 GCA_045597265.1 Eubacteriales bacterium
GGCAGCTCACCCGTCATCTCCACAAACTGCTCTCTCGCCTCGATGCCGACGATGCTCTGGAAATCGCGCACCATCATCGGGAAGGGATGCGGGCCGACGACCGAGCCGATGCAGTAGATGCAGTCCTTATATTCGCGGGAATACGCGTCAAAGGCCGCGTCGACCGCTTCCTTGAGGGTTGCCAGACCGTGCGTGACCTCAATGACGTTCGCACCGAGAATCTTCATGCGCGCCACGTTGGGCGCCTGCTTCTGAATATCCACCGATCCCATGTAAATATCGCATTCGAGGCCGAAATATGCGGCGGCGGTGGCAAGGGCGACACCGTGCTGACCCGCACCCGTCTCGGCGATCACCTTCTTCTTGCCCATATACTTGGCAAGAAGAGCCTCGCCCATGCAGTGATTGAGCTTGTGCGCACCGGTGTGGTTGAGATCCTCACGCTTAACGTAGAGCTGGACGTTGCCGATCGAACCGGACAGACGCTCCAGATAGGAGATCGGGGTCGGTCTGCCCTGGAACTCGCGGCGAATGCGGCGAAGCTCGCTGATGAAGCGTCTCGACTTGCAAATGGTAAAGTACGCCTCGGTAATCTCGGCCATGGCCTGCTTGAGATTATCGGGAATGTAGCATCCGCCGTATCTGCCGTAATAACCGTTCTGATCGGGATAATTCTTAAAATAAGTATCAAAATCAATGCCGTTCTGTTTCATAATCGATTTCCTCCGTTTAGTGTATATATTTCCGTATCGTATTGTTTTTTCTTTCCGGTCATGCCCGCCATCGTCCGGTCAGCAGAATCATCGTGCTTCCCTCCCTTAAGAAAACAAAAAGTCCCCGACAGAAATCTTTTCTGTCAAGGACGAATAATCGCTTATCCGCGGTGCCACCTTGATTCATGGACGATCCATGCACTTTGGCGAGATACCGACATATCTCCGGCAACTGACGTATGCCCCACGTTGCAGAATACTCTGCGGTTGCCCACATTTGACTGCACCCTCCGCGGCCCATTTGACGGTTTGTTTCCTGCCCGATTCCCAGCACCTCGGGCTCTCTGTGAAGGCATCGCCGCCGTTATCTCCGCTTCAACGGTTTACTCAATTGAATTATGGATTGATTATAACACGATTGCCCGCGTTTGTCAATAGGTTTTTGCAGACAAAATGAATTTTATCACACCGGAACCAAATTGTTTACCAGGCAGAACACGCCCGGAAAGCTGAGGCAGATCTGCCGTAACAGATTTGCTCGGTTTCCCGGAACGTATTCTTAATTGTTTTATTACCCGTTCGAACTATTTTCTGAATATCGTCAGAGTAAAATGATCCTCGTTTCGGGAATAAGAGATTGATTTCTGTTCTGTCAACGCCGGAATTTCATATATTCTTCCGGAGGAAAACAAATCCTGATATGCTTCCGACAACTCTGCGGAGGATGCAAACTGAATGCTGATCACATGTCGATCCTTTTGCATCTCAACAATACCACATAGGGTTTCGAAATCGTATTCATTCATACGGAACCCATTATAAACGAAATAATTGTATTTCTCCGCCCGGCAATCAGGCATTACAAACACTGCATCCGGTTCATGCGTCTTGCTCAGATTTTCCTCTGTAATACAAAAATATTCGTAACGTGGCTCATCATAAATATAATCGGGATCATCCCATGTCACGTCAATATAATATCCCTCATTTTCAATCAGAATACAGTTCCAGGCATGCGCTCCGTTTGCATCCCCCACTACGTACATACATTCATACCCCAACTCGTTCATGATTAACTGAAATGCTTTGGCATATCCGGCACAAACGGTTTTTCCATTCACGAGACAGCCGTATGCGGAAAAAATATATTCGCATGCAGGATCATGCTTCGTCTTATAATACGCGTTCAGAGAATCATGGTCATATATTGCATGTTCAATCAGATAATCGTGAACGAAGACAATTCGCTCATAATCCGAATCGTAATCTCTTGCCCGGAGAACAACGGCGTCTACTGCTGCGTCAAGTTCTTGTATCCGCCTGTCCTTTTCCAAACAATATTCCCAATATGCGTAGTATTTTGCCTCCAACTCAACGTTGCCGATTGCAGAGCCGGCAGCATGCCGACTTGTCAGGCGATATCCTGTCGTCAGCCAAAAGAATTCCGGATAATCATAGGTCAACGCTTCAATCGCCCTTTCACAGTATTTTTCGTATTTCCCGCAATTAACGTCTTCAAACTTGAAGCGCTTTTCCCCATTTCCAACGCCCTCCAGAAGAACAGAATAAATTTTCTTTTCTTCACTATTGAGTTGGCCATAATAACTCCAGGAAGCGAGTTCGGTAATTTTATCCGGGAAAACATCCGGTTCGGAGAAATTTGTATCCGTTTCTGCTGTTGAGATATCCGTTTTACCGCTTTCGAAGAATCCAATATCCTGATTGGGTATGGAAAGTGCCCGTTGATCCAAAGCACCGGCAGCCATCAACGCAGCAACAGAAGCGAGAAGAACGACAAAAGCATAGGATATGCAACCTCTTTTTTTCATTTTTTCGCCCCCTTGCCCTTTTCTTGCACGTCAATCTTCTCCCATTCGGGAAAACCAACCTCCGGATGCTTCTCACCAAGAATCTTTCGCGAGAAATCAATCAATGATCTGTCTTCCGCAGAAATACTTTCCACACCGACAAAGCCAAGCCCATACAACAAAAACACGACAAAATAAAAGAGAATATTCATGCCCTTGAATTGAATTGACCCCGTAAGTACGTATATCCCCGTCAGAAGTGTCGGAAGTAGGACGCTCGCAAGCATACGCCCAACCGGGAATTTGAGCTGTTTCTCCCGAACCAGCCCCCGCTCTGTTCCGTATGCCTCGATCTGCTCGGCTCTTCTGTATGCGTTCCATACGGCATAATAATACCCCATCATAATCCCTGCAATAAGGTGCCCCGGAGTTGACACAAGCAAGCGGAGAAGAAGCATATCCCACCCGTTGATCCAAGCAAACTGTAAACTCTCTGCGGCAGCAAAGCCTAATGAGACAAACACGGAATATACTACCCCATCAAACATATAGTTAAAATTCCGGTTATTCCGCGTACTGAAAAACAGAATCGCCAATTTTATGCAGTTTTCAATCAGTGCCTCCCCAAGAAAAGCCACCAATACCTTATGCAGGACAAGCTCTCCTTCCGAACGGTAGTCCGCCGTTCCGTCCGGCAAAAAGGAAATTGCATCTGAAAATATACCGTCTACCCCGCCGGAGACAACCTTTTCAAGCATCAACGTCGGAACATAGGATATTGCCCCGAGAAGAAATAAAAAAAGCAGCAATCGGATCGGTTCCTTTTCAACCTTGTCCTTATAATAAATATATCCGCACAAAAGCAATGCGGGAATAAGCGCGATAAGTGAAATTTCACATGAAACAAATCCCATACTTTTCCTCCTGTCAAATTACCTGTTCAGGAAAGCTGTCCGTTGATCACACGTACATACCGTATGCACGCGGCAAACGTATTGTTGCTTCCCAAAAACTGCGCAAACAGTTCCGGAACACACAAAACGTGAGTTTCAAACGCATCCTGCGTTTCCGCCTTGAAAAATGATTCCGATGGCAATCACGAGCTCTCCTTTGCCTTCCCCTGCCTCCGACAAAGAACAAAAAGATAACACCGGTAGCGGAGGCTTCCTTCGCTACCGGTGTCTTATGCTTCAGTAAGCTTTCGCCGCTGTCATAGGATTCAGAGTACGAATCTTATTGCAGAGGATTTTCCGAACAACTGAACGGTGTTTGACCGTGTACCTTTGCCTTATTCCTGATCGGATATTTTTCAAGATACGCACGCAAACCGTTTCCGTATTCGTTATTCTGCATCAGTCTGGCACGGACGTAATCCTTAGCACGTTCTTCCAGCCCGATTGACGTTAAGTACTGAACCTCAGCCCATACGGCCATTCCCTCTATTGCAATCTGATCGCCGCCATTTTCAAACAGGCAGGGAAGATTGGCATATTGCCATATGTGCGTCATTTCATGCACCAGCGTCTTCGCCGTCTCCACAGCGGGAGAACCGTTTTCCATATAAATATCATTTGCACCGCCATAACGGTAAGCAAAACCTAATGTTCTGCCATCGAATCCCGCCGTAGGCGTAAAGGTTTCTCCAAGCTCCTCTGCGATCTTCTGGGCATTACACATTTTAATGGTGATTTTGGCTTTCAATTTAATGCCAAAGATCTTTTCCATCTGCTTACGCGTTTTTCTGTAGAGCTTTCTGAAATCTTTAACCTTGGTGATCGCTTCCTTGCTGCAATCCGGACAACGCTCACGTCCGTCATCCAAAAGGTCAAACACGTCTTCAAGCGGCGTACCGCAGAAATCGCAATAGTGCTTACCTGCTTCGAAATGATAGTTATACCACTTCAGCTTTCTGTGCTTGCTGTTTTCGCGTGTTTGCTTTAAGTAGTTATCGGCAAAGCCCTGCTCGGTTAAGTATTTTTCTGTTTCGTCAAGATTCAGAATTGCAGGAACCGAATCATAACCGTACAGCAAGAAGAAGGAGGCTGCATAAGGAATCTCCTCGTCGGAATTCAAGACACCGCCGTCAGTGATCGAGATGAATTCGGAATCATCGCCCGTCACCCCAGTATCGTCAGGTTCTTCCGTTCTGTTGACAGCGGATGAGGGCTTGTTGCTGTTTCGGTGCAACAGTACCGCTTGATTTGCAGAGACCTCCTCTGCGGCTTCGTCCTCCGAGGCACCGTCAAGCTCCGTTTCCCCTTCTGCCTCCGGGTCATCCTCGGGATTGTTCCGCTTCTTTTTCTTGCGGAACATCCTTTTAATAAACCCAAAGAATCCGCCCGGTTCTTCTTCCTCCGGCTCGTCCGGAGAAGGGAAGAACCGCTCTTCCTCTTCACCGATCTGCGTGTCATCCAGCAACTTTGCTCTATGCCAGTTCAAAACATCGCAGATGATCTCGAAAAGACGGACAAGGTAGCGATCAACATTAATCAAAAGGCCCAGGTCAATCAGACTATCCTCGATAATGTATATGCTATCATCCTCAACTCCGCTCAGTTCCGGGATGAGGCCCTGAATCTCCTCTGTGCGGTCACATCTTGTCGTGGCGACAATGTACTGGTAACTGTCAGGAAAAATCGTCACGAACAACTCGTTGAGAAGTGTAGCCACCGTTACACGAACGTCAGGAGAGCTGTTGGCCAATTGAATTTTCAGGCATGCCTTGTTGCGGTATTCGCGCGCTTCGACATTGCTCAACTCAACCCGTTTGGCCTGTTTTATATTACTGTATTCAGTCATTTCCAGATATCCGATTGTATCAACCCGAATATCCGACTCAACCTGTTCTATGGTAACGCCACCATATGTATATCTTGAACCAACCGTTTCGCTGGGCGCATGGCATGACAGCTGATACTGACGCAGCGTCCGATAATAATGACGTCCGGTAATATGGTCAGCTGCTCTTCTCACCAAAACACCGTTGCTTCGGGTCATACTGATCACTTCATAATATTTGCCATCCAACGTGATCAGCATACCGGGCAGATATTTTTGGTATACATGGCCGTACATTGCAGAATCAAGAAAATTGTCCCTGTTTTTCTCATCTTCGGCAAGATAGTATACAATTCTGAGCTGCCCCATAAAACGGTCAACAAAAGCTTTGTTGTTGATGGAATAATACCGCTTTCTCTCCGCACGCAGCGTTTTGGGGTCAACAATGGTTTGCGCGGTTACGGTGATTGCCTGATCGATTTTAACCGCTGCACTTTCCTCTGTCTTATCGGCAGATTCCACACGGAAAAAATATTTCAGAATCAGGCTGCGCAGACTTTTATATACCTGCTCCGTGTTTTCCCCCAGTATATCCAGAACATCACGGATATCCTCCTCTTCGATCGGCCCTTCGATCATGCGAATAATCAACTTATACACAATGTTGCTTGCGCTTCTTTGGTAGTCTGCGGTTATTGTGGGGATCGATTTCGGGTCCTGCTGAAAAATTTCCAAATTGTCTGCCATATAATCCCTCAGCCAGTATTGCTGGGAGATCACATGCACAAAGCTCTGTTGTATTCCACGTGTTGAAAACTGACGTGCAGCCTCAAATGCATTATTATTCTCATCCTCAACCACCATAAATGAATGCTCTTGTCTGGGGATTGATGACGGATCCTCAACAAATTGCAGGTGCTCGGCCAATTCATTCTGCGAAACCTGCAATTCAGCAGCCTTGCAAAGCGTAGAATAATATTGGGAAACAATCCATTGCATATCGGTCACGGGGAATTTGCGGGAGGATGCCCAGGTCACTTTGGAAACCTTTTCCTTCAAAGCAAGCAAAGCAAGCTCGGTTCCCATACCAAGATAACGGGAACTGGTCAAGCCCAGTTTATGATGAAGCAGCTTACCGTCTGCTCTCCAGAAGAGCATATTTCTCCGTGCCGTTCCGACAGAGGTTGCATTCACCTGAACGATACTCTTGTTCAGCACGTGAGATAAGCTGTCCACCAGGCCGTCGCAGTTTCGGTCATAAATAATATATTGCGGATCGTTTCCGCCATTGCGCAGATAGGACACCAGGCAGCTCAAGCCAATCTGAAGCGTACCCAGCAAACGGTTCGCATCGATGATAAATACCATTGACGTTTCGGACAGAAGCGCTACTTTTTCATTCAGTACTTTCTGATTATAGATATTTTTGGCATCGATAACCATCACGGACGTATCCTCATCCGCATCCGCAATTGCACTTACCTTCCAGATTCTTTCGAATCCGCTAATCGAAGAGAGTCCTCGATAAAACCACTGCTCAATATTTTCGACATTTGAGCCGCTGCCCAACACAACCAATATCCGCTTTCCCTGCATCAAGGTTCTGATAACGGGCAGAAATACGTAGTCTGTTGTGTCATGATAAAATTGTGTGAAGAAAAGAACGCTTTTTCCGTCAAGAATGTTTCGCGTCTGTCTGAGATATCCTTCGTCAAGTACGCAAGTTGATGCCCGGCCGCTGTAATACGTATAGATTAACCCGGCCTCTTGACAGAGGGTTTCCTCATATTCTTTCTTGTACTTCTGCAGCAACGCATCAGCAGCTTCACTGATTTGCTCATCGGCTTCCATCGAAGAGGTCTTAATCAAGCGCTGGGGAAAGTAGCTTTCATATTGCTCCGGCAGAGAGTCAAAATCGGCTTCCTCGACCGGCTCTGCATCATCAGGCTTTTCCTCTTCAAGCTCTTCCTGCTTTTCTTCAATTGTCTTTCCCGAGAGAAAAGCAACGACCTCACCCAAAACGATAATGCCGAAGGCGGGATAAAAGGGGGCACTGAACACCTTGTTCGACGTCATATAATACGTAATGACCAAAAGAAATCCAAACAGACCCAGCATAGCATAATACATCGCCTGTATGATTTTTTTTGCATCTCCGTATTTGCTCATCAAATACCTGGTTCCCGTTTCTCCTTTTTTCTTATCTTCGTCGGTAACGTAATAAAACGCACCGCTTGTATAGTCTGCCAGTCGTGGGATAACGGCCATTCCCATCAGCATCGGGAAAAGAGTTCCTTTTACCGTCATAAATCCGGCAACCAACGCCGTATTCACAATAAATACCGCCGCATGAGCCCAATTGACATTCCGCAGAAAGGACAGGAAGCTAAACCGACCAACAACCCAGTAAATTCCTTTCAGGACGGAATCACTGATTTTATTCAGGAAAATTACCGCAACAATACAGTATATCAGTGCAATAATCGGCAGAAATACCTGCTTATATCTGTGTTCTTTCTTGAAATTCAGCTTTGTCGAAACAAGGCATGTCCCGACAAACGGAACACAATATAAAATCAATCGGACAAACGTCATGATATCCTTCATTTATTCCTGTGCTCCTTTCATCGCGGTTTCATCTCCGTCAGGCTCAATGCACGGGATCCCATTTTCCACGCTGAAGTATTTTGCGGATTCATAAATGATCTCCTCGGAAAGGAACAATGCCTGTACGAAGGGGAAGGGAGGCTTCAATCGATTGGGAAGGGCATTTAACGGAATCATCAGGCTATCCGTATCATCATGAAGGTAGATTTTTTCATCCTGAATAAGCAACACCCTATCGGCATAACCCGAATCGTCTGCATTCAGCACAACAGCGCAAAGTCCTTCAATCGATTTGCACTGTTCCAGCGCTTCTTCATAAATCGAACGAATCCGCGTCAGCTCCTCCAGACGGTACATATGCTTTTCTTCCACTCTTCCCGAGGCAAGCATCCGGTATTTCTCCATATAGTTGAGCAGGAGCGACAGATATTTACTTTGGATCTGCGCATTCTCCTGTATCTCCTGGAGACTTGCCGAAACAGCCTCGGAGTAATCGTTAAGCTTTTCATCAAAACGAAGTCGCTGAATACGGAGAGAAACATAGCTCGCTATCGCCACCACAAGGCCGGAAAATGCCGTGATCAAAAGCGAAACGAGAAGAGAGGTCAGATTGAATTTTGCTGACGAAATGATAAACGGAACGAAGCCCATCAAGCAAATTGCCACACCCACAAACAGTATTTTTTTATACGTTTTGGTCAATACGCGTCCGGGAAGGGCCCTTTCAATTCCCTTTGCAGCGGTTTTTTCGCTTTTTTCAAACGCTGCACGGGATGCATATCTATCCGTATCAAGACCAAGCATCTCAATCTCGCTTTTATTCAGATCGTCAACGATATCCTCGGCGTCATAACGTGTGAGACGCTGATTTTTCAGCAGCGGTAAATCGACAGCCAAGGTTCGATTCATCGCATCGACAGCCTCGTTTTTTCCCCGAGCGATTGCCTTAAACAGTCTATGTACCTGTACTCCCGATTCTTCCTTGTGTTTTTCCCACACGGCGGTATCGAGTTTAGGCTTATCCTTGGTGATACCGAACGCACTGTTTTTCAAGAATAATTTTGAAAAATCCGTATCGGGGAAATTCACGTAAACAGGCGCGCATTCAACCGGATGATTACAGGTTGTATCCTCCATCGCTGCCTTGATTGAATGTACTTCCTCCTCTATTTCCTTTTCTTTTACCCCACAGGCATTCCGCAGTGCTGCATAAAATTTATTCAGGAACTGCTCAAGCTCGTCAGAGGAGAGGTTCACATTCAGAAGATAAAGCTTATACGGCCCCAGTTCTGCGCTGGTATAGGTATTCGTAACCAACGTCATGACAGCCAGCCAAAACATAAACCATGAATCTTCATAGCGGACATTCGCGGCATCCGGCATATCGAAGACAAGAAATCTGCAGTTTGGCGGATATTCATATCTGTCCCAAAACGCAGAGTATTGCATCGAAACGTCATCTGCCTCCATCAGCAGAGATGCTGAATCGGAGAGAAGTAAACGGTTATTCTCCTCTATCTCTGCACGAAGAAAGGCCTTCTGCATATCCAGTTTTTCAAAGATTCTCGGTGTCAGTAGATAGATTTGTGTAGGACGGGCAGCCCTGAAGGTATAATTGCTTATATGTTCCAGGTTCTCAACACCGCGTCCACCCAAAAAGTAGGCAAGCCGCATCAGAGAATCTCCGGCTGGATCGTATCCGGTCGTATGTCCGGCGCGCTCATATGGGTTGATCGCGCACTGCGTCAAATTCTCAAAATCTCTCTCAATATATTCCTCCGCATCGAATGGCTCATCAATAATATACGCATTCCATTCGGAGACGTTCTTCACAACATCAAACAACTGCGGTACCAGCTCGTCGATATCAGCTTCATCTGACGCATACTTATTCCATACACAAAACGACACATTATCATGGTCTTCGAACCAATTAAAAAAATATGCATATTTTTGGTATTTGTCATATATTTCCGAGTTGATAATCAAAACTGATTGCATCTCACTTCACCGCCTTTCTGTCTTTTCCGGTTTCAGTAACCCCGACAGTATGCCGGGGTTACTGAAGTATAACCTTTTATTCACTTACAACCGGGAGCGACGGCGAATCGGCTGCTTCCTCTTCCCGGAAATCGTTTTCGCATGCGGCAAGAAAGACCTGTACGCTCGTATCACCGGTCGGGCATCCGGCCTCGCATTCCTTCACCTTGGCCTTAATGACCTCCTTAATCCGTTTAACAATGGGATCACTGAGAGGACGGGCCATAATTTCCGCATACGAGGTTCTGAGGTTATGGTACATCAGCTTGGCCTGCTCATACATCCACTGTACAAAGTAAGAAGTACGATCAAGCGCATCACTGTAAAATTCGCCCAGATATTCCTCAATAAATTCAATCATATCCCGGAGCATCTGAATTGCTTCGTTATCGCTTCTCGCCTTAGTACCGGCAGTTGCTTTATAAAGGATCGGAAGCTCGAAGAAACTGAGATTATGTGTATAGGGCGCCAGCTTCATGGCCGAAAGATTTTTGTACAGTGCGGTTTCATTATACTCACGCTGTCCCTTTACCGCACGGCTCTTTTCTTTTTCCACCTCAGAGGAATAAATATCCAACAAATTCAGAACCAGCGGACGGCTCATCAGCATCGCCTCGTAGATTTCGCTGAATCGGTCACACTTTCCGTCACCGACGATAATGCTGTCGCTGATAAAGTCACCATTATTCGCTCTGAAACGATATTGATCTCTATCATACTCTACTCTGCCATAAGCAACACTGACGAAAAGGGCACGATGTGCTTCTTTCAAGCACTGAATTTCCGTTTTTTCGGACAAATCCGGCATAACGCCGATATAATGCCATCTTTTATCAAGATGCGGCGTAAGAATCTTGGTGTGCTTATCATCCGGAATTACTCCGTTAATCCGCTTCCAATAGGATCTGTAATACGAACCGTTTTCATGCGGGTCTACCTCACTGCTATCGGCAGGTGCAAACTTCGGCAAATCGCTGACGCGAATGTTATAAAGCGCCTTCATAAAGAGCATCTGATACTTGTCCATCAGCGCATCTTTTTCACATCCCGGGAAAATATTGCGAATAATTCCAATCTTCTGGAGATCACTCGACGAGAAGACCTCGTGACCGAGCGAGCACGCTTCGATAATATAAGGCTCTACACCAATCGGTCTGTCGATAAACGGAGCAGCCAATTTCATCGCTTCCTCACGTTTTCCCTTGATATAATAGAACTGTTCGTCCGCATCAAACTTACTTTCTTCAATTTCAGCCTGTGTACGAAGAGCGTCAATGATATCCATATCAACCTTCTGTCCGTACTGTGAAATGACTTGCTCTCTCCAGAAATCAAGAATGCGGGTCCCGACCAGATCATTGATAAGCGCCCTCTGCTTTTCTTCGTTATCTGCATTAGCCGCTTCATAGAGTGCCCTAAAGAGTTCATTACGGAATTCATCCGTGAGGGAAATGGAATCGACAATATTCGGGCAGCGCTCCAACAACCCCTTCAGACATTTCCGTGAAGCGCACGCGTACAGCACAGGAGCTCCGCAATCGTTCACATAACTCTCTTCTATACGTTCAATCCGTCTAGGCAATCTTTTGATCTCAGTATCGATTTGCTGATAGAAATACTCATAATGTCCGCTCAATCGATTGACATATTCCAGGGCTTTTTTGATAATCGTAATTTCGAGATAAGTCTCATAATAGCGCTTAATATTATCTCGTTGCGTTCTGCACTCGTTCTCTACCCGCTTAACCGCAGCTTCCCACTCGGCCTTGGTCTGTTCACCATCATCAAAGAGAGTCTTAACATCCAGAGAGTTGACAAATTCTTCAATGGCTACATTGGCGGATTTTCCGGCCTCATTATTGTCCTTGCCGATTTTCTTGAACTTTTTCTGTTCAAAGAAAGCACGAATGGCTTCCTCAAGTGAAGTATAGCTCAGGCGTGTCGAATACTCACCGTCTTCATCCGGTAAAATAGACGTAATCTCCCCAAGGGCGGTCAGCCTACGCTGTGCTTCCGTAAACAAAATTTCCAAATTATACAGGAAATATCTCACTGCATTAGGATGAATAACCGACTGATTTTCATTCAGCCAATGCTCGATATGCGCCGGATTTTCCGTGTCAAAGTTAAAGGGAGAGAACAAACTGTCCGCAATAATGTCCGCTACATTTTCAGCACGCTTTTTCGTTTTGCTGAAATATTTTTTCAAAGCATCGGCAACGATCTTGAAATTCGAGCGCAGCATATCGTCCTTGTGCTTGGATCTGGCATTGGCAATGGCCACCAGACCATCAGTGATTTCATCATACGTGCCTTCGTCATAGTTATCTTCGCTTACCTTCTCGGTAATATAGGCAAGCAGATTGCGATAATAACTGATCCACTTTGCTTCCGTATACCCATTCCCATCGGGGTCTTCGACATGACACTGGCCGTAGATAGCCGATGCAAAGTAATTTTCCTCTCCCTGATCACTCTCCACGAGAGAGCAATAATATTCTCGCTTATTAACGGAGGGAAGCTTAGCACCTCTTTTGCGGCTGGCCTGAAGCTGCTGAACCTTTTGCTCATACGCCTTGTCGTAATGCAGCCATTCTTCCGTCATAGCCTGCATCATCCAGTTCATTGCAATGTAATCCCTTACCTGACGGAATGGATATACAATCTTGGAAGAACCAATACCGCAATAACGATTTCTCCCCCCCTCTTCACAACGCGCCAGGATGGTATTATCCTCAGAAGAATTCAGTCGTTTGTTCAGCATGCTGATAGAAGAAGCATATACACAATCTGCTACATGCTGCTTATAGGCTTCAAAATTCTCCAGACCGTCTCCATCCATATTGAGGCCGTCATACAGGAAGCAGAAATCCATCGGATTCACCGCATAATCATCATACTCATCCACGGTACCGGGGGTCGGCATCTTCAGCCAGTATCGGTCATACGTACCGCTGTTTTGCGAAGAATCTGCTTTAAGCATAAATGCATCCAATTCACGAAGCGCTGCATATGCATTTGCACGAAGATTGTTTTTCTCCACCTCGGTTTTGTTATTTCCGCGGAAAAATACGTCCGGAAGTACACAAACGCCGCGAATGATCGGCTTTTTTTGGCATACATTTTCAAGATAATTGCGCAGATACATGGAAACCGGCAAAACAATACCGGATCCGGTTCCGCCAACCAGGGTAGATACAATAACAACGCGCATCGACTGCTCGAGGGTGTCACCATTCAAATGCTGTAGCTCGTTAATCGCATCATGCAGGGGAGCGATTCTGCCGTCACGAAGGCACGCATCAAACGCCAGCTTCGACACCGCTCGTACCTGGCCCGCGCCCTCGGTAAGGGGTTTTTTCAGAAGCTGATAACTGGTGGGGAAGGAATATTCACGAGCCTCTCTGTCAGTTCGGAGCGCCTGACCCACTGTCATGCGTCTCGACGTCTGGACCGTAAAGATATAGGGAGCTTCCTCCTTACGGATACGCAGCTCGTTCGCATCCGTATCAATATATACGAAACGAACATACTCTCTTTGTTCATCGTTCGAAAGCTTGTCAACTCTGCTTACGATTTCACATCCGGTTCCGCCAAGACCAATGATCAGGGTCGGCGGCAACTTGGTTTTGATACGTTTTTCTGCCATGATTATTTCCTCCGTTGTTATAATTTTTAGTGATCAAGAAAATGTGGTTATATGCGTTCCGTTCGTTTTTGTAATACTCATTTCATGCAAATTTACCAATGTTCGGCTATCGCAAAGTGCACCGTCAACCATGAGATGGAGTCCAATATTTATCTCTTTCGCATTTTCAAGGTATGCCATAGCGCCGCCTTTTGCCGAAACATTCAGTTTTATGATCGGTCTCGTATAACTTGTGGATGCAGAGCTTCGAACCGGAACAAACGGGATCAAAGCAGTAATAACCGCTTTGGATGTTCTGTACCACATAATATCATCCGTATTCCCTTTTGCGCCGTACGAATATATACTGCGCCACGGCAGATATTTTTTAATAATCGGTGCATAGCCAAGGAAGAGGAACAACGCGATTGAGGCGGTAATGATATAGGGCATCCAATCCTGCAGCAGCTCAAAGAACGTGCGGGCATCTCCAACCGTGAGTTCGCCTTCGGCCGTACCCACCGAGCGCTGGCCTTCGTTTTCAATTACCGCAGAAACGCCGATTTTTTTCACACCGTGCAGTTGCTTCGGCTCCGGCATATACCCTGCAGAATCCGGGACGAGGTTGAAGCGGATGGTTGCCGTGGTCGGTGCCCCTTCAACATACGGGTCCAATGTAATATCCGCAGCAAAATCAGGATCGTCAACCGAAACCGAAAGAACAAGTGCATTATACTGCTCCGGCGTTAAATACCGCCCATTCCAATCAACCGTTACCTTTCTTTCCGTGCTCTGCGAAGCAAAATTTTTACTGTCACACGGTGTATTCTGTGCCGAGATCTCCACGCCTAACGGAACCGCTGAAACGTCATCATAAATATGGATTGCCGCACGCAGCGTCCCCGCGTCGGTCATTCTGTGGTCATTGGACGCGGAAACGGTAATATCGAACGCAATATCACCCGTAGCCGTTCCCTCTTTTGCGCCGTCCTTGTACTGCGGATAGATGAGGAAGCTGCTATCCTTTTGCTTGACGATTTTGAAGTCCGGATTGTCAACACTGCACTTGAGTGTGAAATGCTCCCATTCGGCTTCGGGAATCTGCCTTCCCTCCCGCGCAACCCTGACAAGAATCCCCTTGTTCTCTGTTTCCAGCGTGCTCAGCCGATAATCGGTTTGCAAATACTCCAACGTGAGTTCCAGAGGATTGATTGTAAAGTCTTCTACGACATATTTCAGTGAAGCGTTGCTTGAACTGAAATTCAGGTACTCGGCCAGGACGGCAATTGTCGTCTCACCTTCGGCGAGATCAACATTGTTTGACGTCAGCCAACGCGTTTTTTCATCCACCGTACAGGTAACCGAATAATCCACACTGAACAGATTCTGCGCCAACTTCTCCCCATACTTTGGATGAGACATCGGGTAGGTAAGCCAGTACTGCACCGCATAGGATCCCACCGGAATGTATTTATCCACCATTCGATTTCCCTTGCTGTCGAGCAATTCAAGCATCACGTCAAGACACGGTTTGTAATAAACGACATATTCATCTGCCGAAATCGGGAGATCGTATGTTCCCTCGGCAATATATCCGCCGCTCTTGGGCACATAGGTCGCAATCGACGCGTTCAGCGTATCAATATTGATACTGTTGACATACATCGGATTTACCGTAGCCTTACTTCTGTCCGAAGCACTCATCGCAACCGAGGACAAGGTTTTCTTTGTCCCGGGAAGATCCCCAATAGACACGTTTGACCCCTGCGCAAATACGATAATCTCACTTGCCGGCACATCCAGAACCAGCTTGGAGGAGGATGCCGTGGTCAGCGCGGGACGTTCAAAAATTCTTTGGCAAATCTGCGTTACACGCGAAAGGATCCCCGTCTCTCCGGAGGAAACCTGTCCGTCTGCCTTGTAAACGTAAATTCCTTTTCCGGTATTTTCGGTGGGCACCAGTGCATTGCCGATCGCAAGATAAACCACCTTGATATTATTGGCAGCACAATCAGCGATCAGGCGGTCAATATCGGCAGAGGTCTCTCCCCGGTTGAACGAATCACCGTCCGTAATCACCATAAGCCACTTCTGATCATATCCGCTTACCGATTTGAGATCATTGTATGCCCGAACAAGTGAGGCAAAGGGGGTTCCGCTTGTATTCGTTACTTTGTTGTGAATTGTCGTAATATTCTTCTGCTGCTGGCTTTTTTCTCCCGACAAATTTGCCAAGCCGGGCGGATTGTTATCATCGCTCATATAATAGATGTTCATACTGTCTCTGTCCTGCATCATTGCAGAAAAGACTTCGAGCGAATATTTGGCATAACACCACCATAGCCTGTTATTCAGCAGCATACTGTTTGAGTCATCGTAGACAACGTTAATTAACCGAGAGGCTATTTTTTCTTCGCTCGTTTCTACTGCACTTATCTGCAATGACATTGCGCCGAAAAAAGCATTGAAAATGATCACCGCAGAAAAGAGCAGTGCCGTCACTTTTTTTAATCTTATCATAAGCAATGTTTTCCCTCACTTTCCAAGTTGCTTTAGGGGCATGGTCTATTTACACCAAACACGCCGCATCAAAATGATTGTTATACTTTATATTGTAGCACATATCAACAGAAATTACAAGACAAATACCGCGTATATGTACAAAAAATTGCCTTGATATGATAAAATTATTACTGTTTCGCCGTACATAATCCTCTCTTCCGCCCATCCATGTCAAAAAACATCCCCCTATGCAAAGCGCCGAGGACTTTCCGGCCTGTCCCCGGAAACCCTCGGCGTTTCGATTGAAAATTTTCTCGTCGATCGTGCATCGCATATGAAGGAATTGCGGCCATTTTTATGAAGCATTAAATATTTTGACTACGCAGTCCGCAAAAGCCTTCATAGACCGGGAATTTTTTGCTGTATTCCACTCCTGTCTGCACAGGTAATAGTGCATATTGTCGGATAATTTTATATCTTCGATTTTCAACGGCATCAATACAGTTCCGTTATCACTCTCCTCAAAAGCAATACAGACCTCGTTAAGCACATGCTTGGAAAAATTCGAATTCCGGCTGATAATTACAACAAATATCTTTGTTCTTCTCAGCATTTTCATGATTTTTTCAGCATATTCACCGCTCGGACAATCCCGCTCATAATACCAGCACTTCACTCCCTGTGCCTCTATGGCGTGGCACAGATATTCTGCATACGGTCTGTCGTTGGAATTGTAACTGATAAAAATCGTATCTCTTACGGATTGGTTTTCCAACTTGGCCAACTGCCGATACTGCCCATATTTCCGCACAACATCGATTTGGGAAATCTCTCTTCGCGTCCAAGCCGTCTCATCACGTTTGATTTCGCGTATGGACGTCTGCAATTCCTGCCTTCTTTTTTCATTTTTCGGCTCGGTTCTGGCATACTCCCGTTCCAGTTCACGGCAGAACATATGCAATATATCCGCAGTAGAATCATAGTCGACATCAAGCGCCATTTTTACGGTTATTTTTTCTCTTTTGATATACAAAGAGAGAAACAGACCGAGCAATACAAACTCCGTTACCGCCACACTGCCCGCACCGAGCAAAGGCATCTGTATCCCCGAAAATGGGATAACCCCCAACTGCTGCAGAATCGCAATCAATGACTTGAAGCCAAAATAGGATGCAATAGCAAAGGTTAAGTACTTGGCATAGGAATTTTTGATTTGCGCCGACATTCGATAAGCAGAGACGGTCAATACAATCTGGCCGACGATCAAGACGATTCCGGCTAACCATCCAAAGTGTCCCAGCAGCAAAACAAACTCCCATCCGTCCCCCTCTGCAAGCACCTGCAGATCGGCAGCGGCGAAGGTATGCTCGGCAATCAACGGTGCGTCCCGGATAATTGTTTGCGCCAAATGAAATTGCGCAGCCGCTCCCGCACCGTCAACCGGAACGGAATTCAGAGTATCGACTATGCGCTGCATAGCCTGAAGGTCGGACAGAAGATACAAAAAGATTGCAGAGAACAGCGCCATAAGAACGGCCACCAGCAATTTTAACGTGCCGATTTTCAGCCTTTTTTCACGGCTGGCCTTCAGCAAGAGAAGCAATACCACGACGAAAAAAAGCAAAAAACCGTCAAAGGCATCGGTAAGTGTGATAAAAAGAGCGATGGGAACAAAGAGAATGGCACCGATCGTCAACAAATACTTCCAGGAATAATTCTTGTATTTTACAATCAAATAGGTGACCGGTAAAAATAGCATCGCAATCATACTATTCATATTTATATAAAGATAATCGTTGATATAAATATATTCCCCGGCTATTTTTCCGCCAAACAGACCTATAAGCAGAAGAGCAAGATAGTAGAGATAAAAGAGCCACGCGTTCGTAACCAACCAGTTCACGGGCAAAAAATACATTACCAGCAACAGCATGGTATTAAAGCAAAGACAAAATAACCCCCTACCGGTATTCGGCCAAATGAGATTATTGACAAGCAACGAGAAAAGGGCCAGTATTCCGATAGAAATACTGAAAGCACGCATTGCCCAAGGGGCTGCCTTTTGTTCTCTGTGCGGCTGCACGTCGTGTCTGTTCATCTCCGTTTTCCTTCCCCTCCTTCCGAAATATTCGGCGTCTCCGACCCGACCGGACTTCGCTTCCGACTGTTTTTCTTCAAGCGTCCGATCAGCGAATTCTGTCGATCACCTCTGCGATTGCGTCACTTCTTCGATAGATACGGTCAAAAACAGGCTCCAGAAGACTCATTTTATCTTTGCTGCGGAACGTATAGAACAACTTTTCCAGATATTCCGGCGAATCAAACATTTCCTGAGAAAATTCGGGAATAATCTGCGCTGCCCGCTGATAATCCCGCTCCTCCATACAGCCTTCAATATATTCCACAATCAATTTATCGGTTGCTTCATTGCTCGGGCGGGCGCAAATTTCCGTATAGGCCAGGGAATATACCCCCGAGGAAATCATCGATTGAATTTTCCTTGCCCCCGGATCAAAGTTTCTGAGCGCGTAAAAGCCGATTCCGCTCAACAGCAGAAGCGCAGCGGCAGTAATACCAAAGGCCTTCCAGGGAAATTTTTTCTTCGGTTTAAGTGCCTTTGTGAGTGCTTCTTTCAGTGCGGAGGAATTCGCATATCTTTCCGTCGGGTCACAGCTGACCGCTTTTCGGATGACCGACAGAACTTCCCCCTCCACTTTGCTCGACACGGTAATGTCCTGATCACGGATACCGTAGCGATCCTCCTCCGCAAACACGTTTTCGGAGGTTGCACGAAGCATAGAATAGAGCAGCACACCCAGGCTGTAAACATCGGACGCTTCAGTTGCGCGTTCACCGCGTAAAATCTCCGGTGCGTTATAATAAATAATATCATTTTTTTCACCGGACAGGCAGCAGGTACCGAGAACCACATCATTTCCGCTCAGGAAAACATTCTGATGATGAATATTCCCGTGCGGGCCGTCAAGCCCTTCAAGCAAATCGCACACCGCCATGCAGATATCCACCGCCCCGGAGGCGTCTCTTTGCTCAAGAGGAGAAACCTTCTCTGTACACAGAAAAACGTCATACACGCCCTCTCGGTCGGTTCCCTTCTTTTCCGACAGCTTATAATCGTACACCGTAATCAATCGATTGCCAAAATCAGCACCTACGCCCAACCGTCCGAGGCTGTTCCCGATCAACATCTCATTTTTCGCCTTGTCGGAAGAATCGACTACCGCCTCATGCGTCCATATCGTGCTTCTTTTTATGCAATATTTTTCACCCTGCACCGGAAAATACATCACATGATTTCCATCGTACATTTTGCGGTACAGCCCGCTGTTATCGAGCTCCGCCTCAACGTCTGCAATCTCGGACAAGGATTGGTATCCTTCCGAAACAGCAAGTGAAACACCGATATTTTTCATCTCGCCTCACCATCCTTCCGCAACGTTTTCGCCTTTGCCATCCTCGTCGCCGGGCACTTCTGCAGATATAATCTCTTCGGCCACCACGGAAAATCTCTTCTTAAATTCCTCTTTCGAGCTGAAGGTAAGCAGCTGTCTGTTGGTAAAGAAATCAAGAAGAACCCGTGCATCTTCCTCACCGTTTTCCCCGGAAAAACCGACAGTATGGCACCTGCATTTCCCCATATCGGAGAAGACGAAAGAAAGACTTTCCTCTTTTTCCCCGGGCTCGAGTACACCGTCACTGACAAGCACAATATACGTATTTTCAAAAGGAACCAGAATATCCGATGCCATTTTCAAGGCGTCGACCAAACAGGCTTTTCCGCTTTCTTTTGCTTTATATTTCGGCGTAAAGGACGCTATCTTGACCGGGGGCGTCGCACGGCATTCCGTATCGAAGGTCAACGATGTCAAGTTCGCAGAAATACCCTTTTCTTCAAAAACCCCGATAAAGGCGGATACACCTTCATTTACCGCTTCTATAATCGTTCCTCCGCGGATTTTGCAGTTCATCGACGGTGTTTGATCAACGCAAAGCACAATATGCTTATATACATCAGCAGTTGACATCTCTTCACACCTCACGGTTATAGTCGCCCAAACCGGTGTCAGCTTCGGCAATGATAGATTTGCAGTCTTCCAAGGTATCGCACATGATTTTCAGAATATCATATATACCTGCAATATTCGTTCTTACCTTTTCCGCATCATCCCGGAAAGCAGAGGCACCTCTGCCCTTCCAGTTTTGCATCAACGTTCTGACAATTCTTTCATATTCGCTGTTGATTTCGTCATATTCGCGCAAAAGATAATCTTTTCGAGCGATTACCGCATTAATAATGGATGTATCTATGAGAATATGTTCGTTCCCCATTACCCTTCTCCCGTCCGTCCTTTGGACTTCATTACCTTGAATTTGCGCAACTCTTCACGGTCCACGTCATAATAGTAGCCGTCACCCACGTCACACCGCGCGTATTCACGCTTCATTTCCTTGGAATCCATACTATTGAATACAGAAGAGCTTCCCTTCTCGGCAATAAAATCACCGATACTGTCAAGTAAAAATGCAACATTAATCAGAGGATTAAACTCCTCGTAGGCAAATTTGTCGGCGATTTTCGGAATATCCGAAAAAATAAAATACTGGTTCCGCGCCTCTGCCTGCGTCATCATATCGGTCAAATAAAAGCCATCGGCAATCCTGCCGTCACTATTCTGTCTTTTGCGGCTATATAGCATTTTGTTTTGCAGGATGAAGAAGATAGGCTTCCCGTCAGCAGGAAAACTTCCGCTCTCTACCTGCCGCAAAATTGCATTGAACTCCTTGAATTGATTGCAATACCGGACGTCTGCATGCTTATCCTGCTCAAATTCGTCACGAAACGTCGTCAGCTGCTCTCTTCCATCATCAAAGAACACATAATGCGCCCCGGGATATTTTCCATATGCGCCGCGCAAAATGACACGCAGTAAATTTGTTTTTCCGAATTGCTTTTTTCCGTATATTGCAATATTGTGTGCATCTTCAAAATCAAGTGCAATCGGGGAATGGTCATAATAATCCAGTCCTACCAACACAGATGAAGCACGGAGATTGACACTCGGGCAAAACTCCGCCAAATTATCCGACGTAAGTTCCGCAGGAAATGATTTCAGCTTTTCGACACCGAATTTCTCAGAAACAGAAATCAATCGATTCAGATCCTCTTCCCGGGAAAACGGGAGATACGCCTGAAACTCACACGGTGTCGATCCGATAAGTGTCACACCTCTTCCGGGGACATTCATCGGTTCATCCACCTTCATGCCAAAAATTTCGAGATATTTATCCCTTTGCATTTCCAACGCAAACTTTCGGGAAAAATGTACCATAAGACGGCCCAGAACACCGGTCAAATCGGTTGCGGTAAGCAATACGGAAACGCCCTTGGACACACCGTCCCGCACAATTTTGCTCAGGCTCTCATGATACAGCGCATAGCGGTCTTCTGCCAAAAAGGCGGTAACATTCTCGATGACCAGCGTAGTGTGCAAAAGCGGCCGCTCCGGATGCTTTTCCTGGTATGCAAGGTAGTTTTCGCCATTCAGTTCCCGCGTATTTTGCGCCAAATTCTGCTCAACAATTTTAAAAATTCTCTTGATATTTTCCTCATTGGAATTGTCAAAGCATGCGCAAACCCGCCCGAGCCCGGAATATCCGCCGATATTGTTGCCGAAGTCCAGAATATATGTATTCTCCCAACTTGTGTACGGCTGCTCCTCGTTCATTCGTGCAAGAATATTCTTCACCATCGTCGTCTTTCCGCTCATAGAACTGCCAAAAATGATTGCATTGCTTTTGAGCAAATTTAAAGACAAAACGGTTGCCTGCGGAGAATACGGTATATCATACAAACCGACAGCAATTTCGCCCGATCGTTCATTTAAAAGATATTTATCCATTTTTCACCTCAACAAAATCGATGCAATTCAAGAGACGTGCTCCGATTTGCTGTAAACAACGTTGATAGGCAGGGGATCCCGGAATATCTTTCTCACCGGTATCATCTCTCCGCTTTCCACCTTGCTCTCGTATACACGGCAAACAGCATCTACCGCCACCTTTAACTGAGTCTCCTTGTTTGAATTTCGCGAACCGATAATTTCATCATTATCCTCATACGAGCAGTAAAATGTTGTATACTCGTCTTCCTTTTCCACACTGGTTACAATCAAATCACTGCTGTTTTGTTCGGACGCAAGTACCCCGGAGTAAGCAGACTGGAAATACTCAAACTTTGATCCGGTACCGACAAGCAGATACGCTCTTCCGTTTCCGGGCATGGAGGGTGCCGCGGCAAGATCATTGCCAATCATTTCCTTCGATGCCTGTCTGGTGGCTACCTTCAGGCACAATCTCGATTTTGCATTGACACGAATATCATCAGTAATCGCACCTTCAATATTCTGCGAAATCAGAATGATATGAATTCCCAGACTCCGGCCGATTCGTGCAATCGTCGTGATCTCGCCCATGTAATCAATATCACTGTTTTCACTGGAGAATCGCTTCAGTTCCGTAAACTCATCAATTACAAGAATGAGATGCGACAACGGATTCTCATTGATATATTGCAAATCCTCCGCAGAGGTGGCTGCCGATGAGCGAAGCTCACGGCATTTCTTAATATATCCGTCGATACTGTCAACCTGGTTAAAATGATTGATTACAAGTTTTCTTCTTTTTACCTCGGATTTAATTGCCACGAGGAACCGTTTGAGCATATATTCAGCGCCAGTGTTATTTTCATCCCCGTCAATATCGGTAACCTTTCCCACGACATGAGGCAACCGCCCCAGACGCTTGGTGAAGCCTCCGCCTTTCATATCGACGAGCATCAGGTTCAGCTCATCGGGGCGGAAACGCATACAAAGACCGATCAAATAAGAGATGATTGTTTCAGACTTGCCCGATCCGGTGGTTCCGGCAACCAACATGTGCGGACCGTCAACCTTTTCATGAAGGTCAAGAACAGCGTCCCCGTTATCGGTCATACCGATCGGCACAGCAAGCGTCCTGGTTACATCGTATCTTCTCTTGTTCTCGTCATCAAGACTCCAGTTGAACGCAATCCGATCGCTGATCAGCTGATGAATATCTTCCTTGTCTCTCGGCATGATACCAAACTGAGAAAACAGGGAAACTGAGGATGGCACCTGGCGATTCTGGGAAATGCGAGTATAATATATTCCGGAAAGTAAGCGGAACGCCCTCTTTTCCATCCCTTTTCGCTCAGCATTTGCCGGCGTAAGATTTTCACACAGGAAGGTTTTCCCACCCTCCCGGTCATGATAAGGCGTAATCAGGCAGTTCGATTCATTCGGGTTTGGCAGTTTGATAATATCACTGCAGTATTCCGGTAAATATTCTTTATACCGTTTTGCAAAAACGAAGGTCAATCCGAGTTTATTTCGATATGCCTCCCCTTCCTTGGGAACAGCGGGGATATAGGCGGCAAAAGCATGCTCCTTGAGACAGTACTCCTCATATACGATAAAAACAATGTGCGGTGTGTTTACACCTTCTCCTCCCGCCCGGCTGCGCTCTTCCATCATTTTCATCATATTACTCAAAACTGCGCTTGCCGCTTTACTGCTGAAGACAAACTGTGATCTGTTTTCAAGCAAATCCCTGCAATGCGGCAAATGGGCATACCGACTGATATATGCATCCTTTTCTGCCTCATCAGCCGTTTCGGGGAAGAAAATGATAAACTGAAGATTTTCCGGAGAATGATAATAACAGAGCTCAAATACCATCCGCTGAATAAATCGGTCCATTACGCCGTCAACGCAGGGCTTCCCGCCGGTTTTATCGTCATATACAATGCCCAGCGTTCCGCACTTGCTCAGGGAATAAATCAGCGGCGCCTTTTTCATATAGCGGTATGTTCTGGCAAGCTGAGCGGGCAAATTGGAGATATAGGCTTCTACATTTTTCTGTCGTGCGGCTTTCCCCTCCCGGTTCAGAGACAAAGTAACCGTATCCTCGGCAAGCTCAAACGTTGCGGGAGAAAAGATTTCTTCCTTTTCCTTTCCCACAATTTCAAACATTCCCTCAACCTCATCGGAGGTACCAAGTCTGACCGAAAGGAAATCTTCGTGCATTGGCGAGCGACTGAACACTTCACCGTTCATCTCCTGAACACGGCCAAACAGCTTCATCGCTCCGGGATATTCAACGTCAAGACGCTTGGCATCCTCCGCCTGACGCTTTTTGATCTTGACGATCACGCGCTCAATATATCCTTCATAATGCCGTTTCCATTCCGCCAGCGCCTCTCTGTAATTTTTCTTTTGCTTCATCCACGCCATGACCGTGGTAATCAGTGTTACCACACCCATTGCCACACTCATCAGCACAAGTGCCCCGTTGCCGGAGGAAGCCCCCGTCAAAGAGCTGCGTAAAAAAATCATTACGGCAATAGAAATCAATGAGGGCAGGAGCATTGACCACAAATTCTGCCCGGGCTTTTGCGGCGGATTGGAGGGGGGGATAATCTCAACAGGCGTTTTGTCGTAACGCTGACGAAGCCGCGGACTGATATTATATTCGGGGAACTTCGTCTCAGCATTTTTGTTATCCGGATTGAATGCGGAAATAATATTTCCGGTGTCAAGCTCATGAATGCCGCTTTCCACCTCTCTGAAAAACATTAACCGCGTTGCGGAGATAAAGCCAAGATCACATAATTTTCGACCGGAATCCGACTGCAGAAAAACAACGCGCTCTTCCTTTTCGCTTTTTGTTTTAAGGATTACCGTATGGTTTTTTTCCTTTTCCAGCTTTTTGCGGTCATAGAGAGAAACAAGAATATTGGTCCAGTACGGCTCGTCCAGCGCCGAATCCTGCGCTACACCGTTCCTACAGCTGTTATAGATATCCAGGCATTCCGCATAGGACAAAACGGACTCGTCGTATTTTCCCGCTTTTTCCTCGAGCTTTACTTGCTTTTTTAAGCCATAATAGATACTTTCCATCAACTGCTCCAAAAAAGCATCTCTGAAAATCATCAGCTCAAGTACACGGGATCTGCAGCCCGCATCAAAGTGGACACTGATCAATATCTTGTTGTTTTCCATTTCTTATCTCCGTTTTGATAGGATACATATGTTATTGTGCAAGGCTCAGCTGTCGGCGGCTTCATTTGCAGCTTTATACGAGGAAACAATCGCGCTGATCGCTCCCTGATAGTCCAGTGTCCGAATCGGAACGACACAACGTCTGCACATTTCTTCATACGTCATTCCCCGAGGAATCACAGACCGTGAAATATCCTGCACTTGCTTAATCATTCCCGACACGTCTGCAACGGTGGGAGCATTCATTTTCACAACCATAACCTGCGGCGCGCCGGAAAATTCAGCTCGGCGTGCTGCAATCGGGATCTTTTTTGCGGCGGAAGTGTCCGCCTTGATCTCAGGCAATTTTACCGGAGCTAACTTCGGGGCAAAGCCTTCAATCGAAAGTACACCCAATTGTGGCCGCTTCACGGCAATCTTTGTATGGGACAGGACCTCCCCCGCTTCGATTCTCTCCTGCGGCAAGCTGCATTTCACATCTGCCGAGCAGCGTGGAGGCGTATATTCAACCCGTTCGGGTATTGTTGACAAATTTAATTTCGAAGAATTCCGTACATCAGGCCCGTTGCCGATTTCGCCTACGGAAAATCTCTCATGAGGATTCGGCAGAATACGCATCGCCAAATCGGCCTGTACCGCAGGAATATCCGCAGAATTCACACACTTTAGCGATACCATTTTTTCTATGGCGGGCGTCTTCATCTCCGTCCGTTGAAAAACGACCGGAGAAAGCCTGCGGGGCATGACGGAGACGGTCTCCCGGGGCTTATCCAACGATAAGCATATATCTTTCCGTTGGATAACGGATGACTGCATACCCTGATGCACAAGTTCGTTTACGTTGATTTTCGGAATCTCCCCGCACAGTTTCACGCTGTCCGGGGCAGAAACTCCTTCAATCTTCGTCTCTGCGCACTTAGTTCCATATACCGCTTTTTTTACACGCAGTCGCACACCGTTCAGCGCAGAAATCCCTTCCATCTTCGTCTCTGCGCACTTAGCTCCATATACCACTTTTTTTGCACACAGCCGCACACCGTTCAGCGCAGAAATTCCTTCACCCCTCGTCTCTGCGCACTTGGCTCTGTATACCGTTTTTTTCTTACCGATTGCAGGCGGCGAGACGAAATCAATCTGAATAGCAGAGGGTGTGTAACCAACGTGGGAAGATCGCACTTCCCGATTGTGCGGATCAATATCTACTTGAGAGGTAATGGCAGTTCGGGGAAGCATCCCCATTGCAGGGAAGGAAATCCCCTGCTGTGCTGTTTTTTCGTGTTCAATCCGTTGAACAGACAGCGCAAAGGAACCTGCGCGTTTTGCGTGCAGGTGTTCCAATTTCATTTTTTCGACATCAACAGTTCCATCCGGCAAGTCCCGCTGAAGATTGATAGACTTCACAATGACGTCTGCACCGGCATTTTTCATATCCTCAGCCGTGAATTTTTTAAACCGTCCGGCAAGCATCAGCTTAACCTCAGTCATTTCATACGCAAACAATTCCTTGATGCGCTGAACCGAAGCTTCTTCATCATGAACCTGTGTGTCAATCCCGATATCTTCCATATTGTCCTCCGCAAAAATGATAGCCGTGCACTGCACAATACTATCCTTCTGTTTGGTCAAACCTGCCCACACGGGCAGGTTTGACCCTGTTATATGAATGGACTCCCCTGCCTGATCAGCTCAATTGATCCGGAATGCTCTCTGCAATCTGCTCGTCGGCCTTTTGCATCTGCTCAATATTCTGTTCGAGCAGAGTGGCTAACCCATTAACGTATTCCGGAATTTCCACGGTAAGCATTTCATTGACATCTCCGCTGATCAAACGGCTCATTTTTTCTTTGCTTTCGCCCTCCCATTCCTGGGTTGCAGCCAAAAAGCCGCTTACAAAAGCACTTCCTGCCTCTTTATAGCGCGATGCGATCGTCCGCATTTTCGCTACTGCACTCTTCATTTCTCCATAATTATATACAATTTTCGTCGGCATTTTTTTCGTTCCTTTCAAATATTATTTTTCCGGTATCTGTAATGACAGAGAACCGACTTACTGGCCTGCATTCTGATTTGCTTCACCCAGCGCGGGATCCACGTTGTCCAAAAACTGTTCGCCGATGTCCAACATCATCTTTTTGAGAGCACCCATCAACGATGCTTCGCCTTCGGTAAGATTAGAGGTAAGCGCGGGCGTGATTCTGGCAGTAAAAAATGCCTTGTATCCGTCCGCCGCATCACCGATAAATCCGTTTGCGGTCAGAGAAGTGATTGCTCCTTCCAATTCACTGAACAAGGTGCTGGCTTTACTTACATACGCCTCCACTTCAGCAGTAGATTCTTCAATGGTCTTGCGTGAAAGAATGGTTGACATAATCGTTTTCCTTTCATTTTATGTTTTTATTGATTTATATTTTTGTTTTAGTTCTTATGTTGATATGCGCGTATCGCCGCATTCATCTCTTCATATTCGCCAAAGACTTTGGTGTACATTCTCTGCACCTCCGCCAGCGTTTGGGAAATATGTTCTATCACCGCTTTTTGATCGTTCATCGGTTGTCTTAGATTTTTTCTGCAGCCTTCCACAAATTTTCGCCCGGCAGGTGTATCAAAGCCCGACTGCAGCGTAACCAGCATATCCTCAATTTCTTCGTCTAATCTCTGCAATCGCCCGCTCAAGGCAGCAAAGTCATCCGACGCCGCTTGAAAGGCTTCTTCATCAAGAATAATATCTTCTCCGAGAAATATGGGGAATCCGATCACTCACTTCACCCCCCGCCTTACGAATTTTCTGTGCCGGACGAACGGCATTGCTCGATATATCCCTGCAGTGCGGTTTTTTCCTCACCGCCGAGAAGCTTGGCCATCTCCTCAGCCTTTGCATAATAGCCCTGCTCCGCATACATTCTCGAGCGCAAAACAATTGCATATTTATCTTTGGGATTTTTCATCATCTGCGTCCGATAAAAAGCAATCGTCTCTGCATATTTCCGCTCTCCCTCTTCCGCAGAATAAAGCTCGGTACTCATCGCAAGGCTACGAATTGCATACGCCTCGCAATATCTGCTGAAATAGCGGTAAATCACTCCCTCGCTGTCTTTCAGATACTCTGCCATTTTCAGCGCATCCGTATATGCCTCAACGGAAATATAACAGGACATCAAAATATAACGGACCCGCTCAAGGAATTCGTCATCTGTTTTTTCTGTCTCCCGCTCCGGGGACGAGCTTTCTTCGGGAATTTCCTGTTCCGCGGGCTCCTCTGCTTCTGCGGTTTCCGCAGTCTCTGCGTCCCCTGCTTCGTCTACCATGTCTTCGACGCCAAAGGCAGGAGACGCTTCGCCATCTGCAAAGCCGAACAGTTCTTCATCATCCGCAAATTCGGTGTACTCTTCTCCGTCCGCAAAGCCCGATTGCTCCTCGTCGGAAAAGCCAAGAACCTCCTCCTCGCGGTCCGTGAAAGCGACTGCCTCTTCATCGTGAGCAACCGTCTCATCACCGTTATCGGTACGCTCCGGCATTTCGACAACCGCGGAAAGATCAGCCTCACAGTGTACGATTTCTTCCGCAGGAAGAAATTCCTTCAACAGGGCAATTGCCGCATCGTACCGTTTGGCCTTCATATACAAATTGGCCAAATTGAGTTTTACCTCATTTCTGCTCACTTCGGGGTTATCAGACTCGAGCATCTCGGTGTATATTTCGGATGCAAACTGCTCACACCTTGCCGCAGTTTCCTCGTCGTGGATAAATACGGAGATGAGTTCCGTATAAAAGGCAGCCTTCTGAATCCCCAGGACGTAGCGGTCCTTATCGCTCAGCTCGGCATATTCACCCGCATCAAGCAGGATTTGTTCCGCCTTATCATACTTCTTGAGGGCCATGAGCAGATGGAAATAAATGATATAGTTCTGTAGGCGCGTGGGCTGCATATTCAGCAGCTTTGCCGCGCTGAGCTCTGCCTCTTCGTATGCGCCGATCGCCATCTGCAGCTTCACCTTCTCGGACAGCACGCGGGGATCCATTGACTTGATATCATCCGCGTAGGCATTCTCATAGCGTTTCAAGTAGGAAAGTGCCGATTTGATATCACCGCGCGCACCGCACAGCATTGCTTTTTGGAAATAGAGCTTATTCAAAACCTCGGGACTGCACCCGATCATTTCTGCCTTGGTATACATATCCAGACATTTCGTGTAATCCTGAACAAAATAATATGCGTTTCCCAGATTATAGTAATTATCTCCGTTGTTCGGATCTACTTCTATTCCGCGAAGGAAATACTTGAATGCATCCTCATAACGGCCAAGAACGATACATATACTGCCCGCCCTTGAGAGAATGTACAAATCATCCGGTTTCAATTCCAGCGCCCGAACATAATAATCCAGAGAAACACCGTACTGTTTATTTCCGAACGCAACCTCTGCACCGGAAAAAAGCTCTTCAAACGTATATTCATCCATGGGTTATACTCCTTTATTTTGGTATAGTTACAGGGGCCGGATTTAACAGCTTAACCTGAGTTGCCGGATTTAAGAGCTTAACACGGTTTGCCGTATCAAACAGTCTGCGAATCTCTCCGGTTCGCTTTACGGCACCTGTCGCAAACCCGCCGTTGGTTACCGTTTGTATGCCGCCGCCGCGGCGGATCACATCATCCAATCCGCGCGACATTGCGTCGGCGGTGAACGCGTGCTGCGGAGCAACCGTTCCGTTGATTTGGATTTGGCCTTCGGGAATGATCACTTTTTCTGCCTGAAGGAACGCGTTGCTCGCCGGTGTCGCCAGACTTCCCATACCGGTTCGGTTGTCAAAATACAGGTCTCGCGTCGTAAAAATACCGGATGCATCTCCCTTGGTGCTGTATACCCATCTGATTTCTCCCTCGGGACGTGTACGCTTAACCGTAATATCCCGCGGCATAGACGGAGAGGAAAGCAACTCTCCCGCATCGGCATATTTATTGAAGGAGCCCATCACATCCGCAATCTCACTGTCCGACAGTCCGCGCTGCCGCAAAAGCTTTTTCAGCCCCTTGGAGGAAATCGGATGCTCCGAATAACTCAGGGTACCGGTACCGATATTACTTGCTTCTCTTGCAATTCTCGACTGCTCGACATTATGGCGGATTCTTGCTGCCATTTCTTGGGCTCTTTGCTTCTTGATAACACCGAATTCAACCGAATCCGAAACCATGCCGAATAAAACGTTTGACAGGACAGATTCACCGATCTTCCCCCATTCAAATGACTCGTTCGGTCCTCCGACAAGCAGGTCAAAGCTCTCACCAAAGAGCCCCTCAGCAGCACCTTCGATCATATTGGCCGGAATCCCCGATGCAACATGAACAAGAACGTTCTGACTTGAGGTAAACTTCCCGATCAGATTCCCTGTCTTCGCATCAAACCATCCGGAGATTCCGGTGAATTTGAACAGAGAGCCCACAACCATTGACGTAGCCGCACTCTTTGCCCCCTGATACAATGTCTGCAGGACGTCATAGTCGGCAAACCCCGGCGCATCCCCGTTCAGAATCGTCTGTTCGAAGAAATCCATTGCCATCGATGTACCGCCGCCCTGGATTGCCTGACTTGCCAAAAATCCGCCGATCCCCTTATACGTTGCAGCCATATATCCCGCACCGTACAGGCAGCCTCCGATCGCTGCACCGGCAACCGCACCGAGGCCGAAGCCGGCAAGTGATTCAAGCAAATCGACGTCTCCGTTCTCGCGGTAGGAATTTGCTGAGGTTAACAGCATCCCCAAGCCGCCGCCGATAAGTGCACATCCGAGAATGATTCCCGCGGCTCCGCCGGTGAAGATAATCAAAGCTGCTCCGCCGACAAAAGCTACTGCGGTAACACAAATAACCAAAGCCTCATCTGCATATTCAACGATTGCATCGATGATATAGCCGCCGATTTCGCAGATCGCATCCCAAAGGGCAGCAAAAGGATTCCACCCATACTCCTCAATCGCAACGATAGGTCGCAGATGCTCGTGCAATTGATAAAACTCTTCCCGGTTCCGATTCACCAACCGTGCGACGTCTCTGTCAATGGAAACTGTCAGATCAAGAAAATCATCAAACCGCACGCTCAGATCAGCCAGATTGCGCTTCTTGGTTTCTTCGGTATAGATACGTCTCTGCAGTGAATCGATCGCATCACCCAGATCACCAACGCCACCCTCAAGATTTTTCACCGCACTTTTTACGGCTTGAAAACTCGATATGACAAGGTCAAGATCATCGTCCAGTGCTTCTATACTGAATCCGAATTCCGCAACCGAGACAAGTCCCCGCAATCCTCCGGCATTTAACTCTATTCGCATATCACACCGCCTTTTACACATCCATGCGGATCTTATAGTAGAACATTTCGTTGGAATACCGCTTCATACTCCGCGTCAATTCAGTCTGATCACTGTTGCACCGTGTGATTTGCCGCTTCAATGTATCGATCTTGTTCTCCAACTGCCGAATCTGTCTGTCAATTTCGCCAATGGCATTTTCCAGTCTTTTTTGTTCCGCTTCCAACGCATTCAGCGCATTGGAAGAATGCGCGTTTTCGTTTACCGAATCCGAGCGAAACTGTCTCTCAACGTCGGCAGCCTTGATGTCAGAGCATCTTATACAGCGTTCGAATTCTCTTCCTGCCTCTTCCGAAGTGCGGTTAGCGCGCTGGATTTTATTCGGCACGTTTTTCAGCGAATTCCAACCGGTGCCTTCCAGCATGCCGATGATTCTCTCCACGCCTTCCAGACGTTTTTCAAGCTGAGCCTTCTCTTTTTTTGAACTGCGCAAATCAGATTCGGCACGTTTCTGACTGGCCAGATATTCTTCTTCTTTTCGCACTGAGGCTTTCTTTTCCCAGGACGCATTATCATACTTTCTCTTATAATATGCGTACATACTTTCTGCACTTGACATAAGTAGAAATTCCCCTTCGCAATGAATACTTACTCAATGGCGGAAAATTCAAGCCAATTGACGTACCATACATCTGCCTGCTCCACCATGTGAATTACACCTTCCTTGGTAAACTTGATATCGGCAATTGCATAGGTAATGTTAGAATAGACAGCTGCCTTTTTCCCACTGATTTTCACTTCGACAATATCGACCTTAATGGATTCGAAGAAATCCATTGCATCCAACCCCTGCTCATCGAGCAGAACCTTTGTTATTTCCGAAAAGAGCGCATATTTATCAATCGGAGACCCGCCCAGCTTGGAAACCAGCTCTATACCGCCGATAGCAATGGCAACGGGTTCGGAAATAGCCGGATCAAGGCAACGCAGAATTCCATCAATATCCAAAGCATTGCATTTCACAACGAAGTCCTGTACGCGTTGTTCTACAATTGTGGTATCCTTAGAACATCCGGTAACCGTACACAGCACCATCCCCACCAAAAGGAACCAAACACATACCTTGAACATACTTTTTTTCATTCTTTCGTCCTCCGCAATATTCCGTTTTGGATTCTCCCATCAAGCAAAAGAAAACTTTTTTCCTTAACCTGCTTTGAATCATCCGTTTCGGACACAGAATTTTCGTGATTATCCCGTGCCGTTCTATAAAAAGCATTATATCATATTTTATAATTTTTTTCAATATATTATTTAATTTTTCGACATATTTTTCATATTTTTTTAATCGTTTCGAATTAATTTAAAAACAGTTTCTCTTCCGGGCTAAACGAAAAGGGGCCGCACACTCTGCGGCAGTTCATCCGTTGGAGGAGAACCGACTGCAGCCCCACAAAATCCCCGATGGCGCTGTAACCGTGGATGCTTGGGTATTCAAAATCTCCCCGTTTTCTCTGAGGGATCATAAACACGCGGAGCTGCAAATCATTGTGCGCTATAGGCAAGCCCGAGAAGAGCTTCGCCCGTTCGTTCCGGGGACATATATATTCGATTGATCGCCAGAACAGAAAAAGAGATCCCTCATGTGAGGGATCTCTTTTTCGATTCGGGCAAATTACGCGTTTTCTTCCTCTTCGTCGTTCTCCTTGCGTGCACCGCCGAGTGTCTTCATCGTGGGGAAGAGCAGGACGTCGCGGATAGCGGGAGAGTCGGTGAAGAGCATGCAGAGACGGTCGATACCGTAGCCGATACCACCCGTGGGGGGCATACCGATCTCGAGTGCGTTGAGGAAGTCCTCGTCGGTATGGTTGGCCTCTTCGTCGCCTGCCGCGAACTGCTCCTCCTGTGCGGCAAAGCGGGCGCGCTGGTCGATGGGGTCGTTGAGCTCGGAATAGGCGCTTGCCATTTCCCAGCCGTTCATGAAAAACTCGAAGCGCTCAACGTAATCTGGTGCCTCGGGCTTACGCTTGGTCAGCGGGGAAATCTCAACGGGATGATCCATGACGAAGGTCGGCTGAACCAGGTGCTCCTCAACGTAGGTCTCGAAGAAGAGATTGAGGATATCGCCCTTCTTGTGGCGCTCCTCGTATTCGATATGGTGTGCGTCGGCCGCGGCGCGAGCCTCCTCCAGCGTGTGAATTTCGTTGAAATCCACGCCCGAGTACTGCTTGACCGCGTCGAGCATAGTGATGCGAGCAAAGGGCTTGCCAAGGTCCATCTCGATGCCGTTGTAGGTAATGGTGGTGGTGCCGAGCACCTCGAGTGCGACGTGGCGGTACATTTCCTCGGTGAGGTCCATCATGCCGTGGTAGTCGGTGTAGGCCTGATAAAGCTCCATCAGGGTGAACTCGGGGTTGTGACGGGTGTCAAGACCCTCGTTACGGAAGACGCGGCCGATCTCATAGACACGCTCAAGACCGCCGACGATGAGGCGCTTGAGGTAAAGCTCAAGCGAGATGCGGAGCTTGAAATCCTCGTCGAGCGCATTGAAATGCGTCTCAAAGGGACGGGCAGCCGCACCGCCTGCGTTGGCGACGAGCATGGGGGTTTCCACCTCGATAAAGCCCTTGGCATCAAGGAAGCGGCGGATCGAAGCAATGATCTTCGAGCGCTTGATAAAGGTATCCTTTGCCTCGGGATTGGTGATGAGGTCAACGTAGCGCTGACGGTAACGGGTGTCGACGTTGGTCAGGCCGTGGAACTTCTCGGGCAGGGGCTGGAGGCTCTTGGAGAGCAGCTTCAGCGCAGTTGCGTGCAGAGAAATCTCACCCGTCTTGGTCTTGAAAACGGTACCCTCAACACCGATGATATCACCGATATCCATCTTTTTGAAATCGGCGTATGCATCCTCGCCGATGCTGTCACGGGCAACGTAAATCTGCAGATTGCCCGACAGATCCTGCACCTGGCAGAAGGAAGCCTTGCCCATGATGCGCTTTGCCATCATGCGTCCCGCAACCGAAACGGCCTGTCCCTCAAGGGCATCGTAGTTTGCCTTGACGTCAGCACCGTGGTGGGTCACGTCATACTTGGTGATCTGATAGGGATCGCGCCCCTCCTCCTGCAGCACAGCCAGCTTCTGACGGCGGATAATTTCCTGTTCGGAAAGATTGTTCATTTGGTTTTCGTTCATATGTCCTCCTGCACTTTCCCGGGGAAAGCGATCTTCGAGAAAAATCTTTATAGATCAGTATACCACAAAGTGACAAAAAAGTCAATGGGAAGAATCTTTTTCACGCGGACGCAGAGAAAAAATAAAAGATTCACAAGCATTTTGAAAAATCTCCGTTTTCTTTCACTTTTAATCAGTCAGCCCTGTAAACAGATCAAGTAGCACGAGCCTATATCTCCGGGGGAAAGGTTCAAATCCTATCCCCGCGGGGAAGCCAGCGCAAAAAGACACCCCAAAAGGGTGTCCTTTTGCGTTAGTAAGTGATTAGAAATTGCGGGAGTCGTCCGTGTGTTATATTGCCCGTCATGGGTTTGCAGAATAAGTATCAAGGATGGCAATTGCCGCAAGGATCATACCCCTTAGCAATGACTTCGTCTCTCGTTCCGGTATAAAAAGCCTTGTTCTTTTCGCTCATCTGCTTGACACTGGAGCAGTTTGGATAGTGAAACTTCTTGGTATTTGTATTGAGAACATAATCGGTGCCGGTTTGTCCGGGCGCAGGTTCGGGCTTCTGCGTTTCGACAGGCTTTGTTTCCCCCACCTTGACAGGGTTAATCAGCGTATCTGCATCGGCGTTCTTCTCCACGGACATAGTGACGGTTTTACCATCACTTGTGCAGTAGATATCGCCTTGCATATCGGTACGGAACACCTTGACATCAGCATCGCGCAGACGACTGAGCGTGTTCTCGGTGGGATGACCGTATGCGTTGTCCTCACCCACGGAAATTACTGCGTACTTCGGCATGATCTCACGCAGGAACGGATATGTGGTGGAATCTTCGCCGCCATGGTGACCAACTTTGAGAACCGTGGCAGAAAGATCAGCACCGGAATTCAGTATGGCTTGTTCTGCATCGCGTTCAGCATCACCGGTAAAAAGGAATTTAGTTTCGCTATAAGTGATCATCAGAACAATGGAGCAGTCGTTGGCATCGGAGGTACTGTTCACGCCGAGGATATCAATCACAGCACTACCAAGCGAATATTGATCTCCAACCGAAGGAACGGTAATTCCGCCACCCCTACTGTTGGCATATTTGAGGAAATCGCCGAAAGCATCAGTGTCAAATTCCGTAACGGGACAGAGTGTAAGATCGGCTGTCGTGTAGTTATAAGCGCCGGGGATACCGCCGACATGGTCCTCCTGTGCATGAGTTGCAACGACAATGTCCAGCTTGGGCACTTTGGTGTTCTTCAGCAATGTGTAGATCAGGCCGGAATCGCCTTTATTTCCGCCGTCGATCAGCATATAGTGGCCATCACACTCCACGAGTGCCGCGTCTGCCTGACCAACATCAATAAAGTGAATCGAGAATGTGGAGTTTTCCGGGATTATAGGTACCGGAATGACAGGCTGCGTTTCAACCGATTTAGGCGGTTCGGTTACGGGAGCCTGTGTCTCTACCTTTGGAGGTTCAGTCTCCTGCGCCTGCGTCTCTACCTTCGGAGGTTCAGTTTCGGGAGCCTGTGTCTCAACTATGGGTGGAGCAGTCTCAGGTAAATTCGTTTCGGGAATATCGGTATCAACTTCCGCAGGAATCTGCTCTGTGGTGTCTTCAACGGAATCCGAAATCGAAATGTTATCGCCTTTATCGGCATTGTCCGGCGTGTTGGCAGCATCATCGGTCGGCACAGTCAGGAATGATGCGATCACTAAAACCGCGATCAGAGCTCCTCTTAGTGCTTTGCTCGGCAGGAGCTTTTTACGAAGCTCCGCAAGCGGCTTGATCGGTAGGATAAACAGCCCGGTCAGAAACATCAGAATGCTTGCAATGCTCGGGAAAAACACAATGCCCGACAACAGCATAAAACTTGAGAAAATCCAAATTAATATTTTTCCCATTGGACGATTGCCCCTTTTTCGCTTGGTATAAGAATGTGTTGAAAGCTTCAAAATAATGGCTGAATTGCGTTGCCGCTTTGTTTTTGATTTTTCCGGTTTTTAAAGGTTGATTATAGCATACAATTTCAGATTTTGCAATCTAAAGCTTTAATTGCGCTCAAAAATTTTTCGCGCGGACTGCCTCCCGGAGGAGACAGTCCGCGCGATTGGTTTGCGGTTTTTTTGGAGGATTCGGTCAGGGCGATACCGTCATGATGGCGGTAATCTGCCGGCCGTGGAGGTAAAGATTAACCAAAGTACGGTTATAGAGTGATTCGGAAAGGGTGAATACCGCCCGCTCGGTTTTGAGGTCAAGTGAGGTAACGGTACAGCGAATGGTATCGTCAAGATAGTCAATCACGAGCCACGCATCTCCACGGAGGAGATAGGCGGAATGGCTCTCTGCCATCTGCTGCGCCTCGGGAATCGCAACAAGCTGCGTTTTTTCTCCCTCGGGGGTAAACGCCCAGATTCCCGCAGTCGCATAGCCGTAGCGACTGTCCTCCTCAGCGTAAATTATCCCGTCGTGACAGCCGATTACACCGAATTCGCCGTTCGAAAGAACCCGGTTTTCGCCCGTCTTCACGTCGTAGATGCCAAAGCCGTTCGACCATTCCCAGCCGCTCATTCCGTAAACCAGGCGGGTATCGTCAAGGAAAGCAACCGGATAATAACCGATCACCTTGCCAAGATCGGCTTCTCCGCCGTCAGGCAGGCGGTCACCGAGCTGAACGGTGCGGAAAATGCGCTCGACACTGCCGTCGGGACGGACGAGATCAAGCCCGCCGTGGTATTCGGGATCGTCCACCGTCGTATACACACGGTAGGTACCGTCGCGCGAGACGAGGCTGTTCTGATGAATCGGATAAAGACTGCGCTCGCCCGGCTCACGGCTGAAGGCGGGGATACCGACCAGATCGCTCTCCTCGAGAATGACGTCATCGTCCCCGGTATAGCGCACCCGATATGCGGCCGTTACGGTGGCATCGTAGAGATTCTCGGTCCATTGAAGGGCATAGAGAATCGGTCCGTCGTCGGTATAGGTCACCTGATCGGGACGGATACTGCCCGGAATGGCGGTGTGCGCCGTGATCATGCCGCCGGCGCGGTCGAAAATATAGAGATGCTGGTCCCGCCATGCCGTGATC